>JAQWCF010000011.1 GCA_028706105.1 Candidatus Margulisiibacteriota bacterium | reverse complement strand
ACTGCATCTACTTGACCACTGATTCCACCACCATTAACTGAAGCAATAACATCATATCTATCATTAGTTTTTGTTAACAACAATGGTTTCATTAATTTGGTTCTTTGAGTCAAAGAAATATTCATGTCCTCAATCTTTTTTCCATCAACTGTAATCTTACCAGTTCCAGCTAATAACCAAACTTTTGCAATAGCTTCTTTTCTTTTTCCTGTTGCGTAATATTTAACCTGTTGCTTTGTTTTTTCTACCATCTGATTCTCCTTTTATCCTATAACACGACCTGTTTTGGTTTTTGTGCTGTATGAGGATGCTCAGCTCCTCCATAAATATGAAGGTTTCTATATAATTCCCTTCCCATACGTCCTTTAGGTAACATGTTCTTCACAGCTAATTCTAAAGCTCTCTCTGGTTTTGCGTTCATCATCTCTTGAAAATTAGTTGTATTAATTCCTCCTGGATATCCAGTATATTTATGATAAAGCTTATCTTGTGTTTTTCTTCCAGTAACCTTAACTTTGCCAGCATTAACAACCACAACGTAATCTCCGTTATCCATATTAGGCTGAAAGTTAGGCTTATTTTTTCCTCTTAAAATAGCAGCTATTTTTGAAGCCACTCTTCCTAGAGTACTACCATCAACATCTACTATTACCCATTCCTTATCTAGCTTTTTGCTTGATAGATAAAAAGTATCAAATTTATTTCTCATTTCCGTTTCCTTTCGTCTCTTCTAAATATTCTACTCTAGTTAAAAACAAACTCTTAGCAGGTGCCATCTGCCAGAGATATTCTTTCTCGTCATTAACCATTCGTTTCATTTCATCATCAGGCCAATTATTCTTCATCGCATATAACAATAATCCAACTATACGACGTACCATGTTATGTAAAAATCCATTTGCCTTGATTTTAAAAACATAACTTGACCCTTCATACCCAAGGAGAGAATAACTATGTTGACTAAATTCTGCCTTTTCAACTTTTCTAACAGTATTTTCATACTTTTCAGCTGAACGACAAAAAAGAGCAAAATCTTTTTCTCCTATAAAGCATTTGGCATAACCATTCAATCTTTCAATATCCATACTGTTAACATACAGCATATATTTATTTAAAAAAACATTTTCAATACCACTATAAAACCAAAACTCATATTCCCTACACAAAGCTTGATGCCTCGGATGAATAAGCTCTCTTGATTCTTCAATCGACAAAATATCAATTGGATATCCCTGCAAACTATTCTGTAAAGCTCTTTTAAGTTTATCTAACGGGATAATCCCTTCATCAGAAAAACAAATAACTTGTTGTTTAGCATGGACACCCCTATCTGTTCTTCCAGCATAGGTGATTGAAATATCTTTCCTGTAAATTTCTGAAAAAGACTTTTCTATCACTGACTGAACAGTAGGTTCAATTTTATTTTGTTTCTGCATCCCATAAAAAACTTCACCATCATAACTGACAAGAAGTTTTAATGCACGCATAAAAACTTAAACTAATTCAAGCACTGATATGCTCGCAGCATCGCCACGGCGTATCCCATATTTAACTATTCTAGTGTAACCACTCGTTCTTTCTTTATATTGATCAACAACATCTTTAAAAACTATGTCTACTATCTTCTTGTCTTGAAGTAACTTAAAGACTTCTCTTCTAGCATTTACGTCGTCACTACCCTTTGCCTTGGTAATAATTTTCTCTACATACTTGCTTACTTCTTTAGCTCTTGTTGCAGTCATTTTTACTTGTTTATACTCTAATAATGACTTCGCACCATTTCTAATTAGCGCCATTCGCTGGTCTGTTGGTAATCCTAATTTTTTATTTCCATTTCTATGTCTCATAATACTAGTCCTCTTTCAATTTCAAGTCGTATTGTACTAACTTTTCGTTGATTTCGTCAGCTGATTTCTTTCCGAAATTCTTAATCTTCATTAAATCTTTCATTGGCTTAGAGATAAGCTCAGCTACAGTTTGTATTCCTGACTTACGAAGACAATTTGAAGATCTTGCAGATAATTCGAGGTCTTCAATAGATAACTCTAAAATTGTATTGTCTTTAGGCTCTACTTTCTTTTCTTCAGGAACTGCTAAAGGAATAATATGCTTATAGTCTGTAAACAAACTAAAGCTATCAATAAGTACTTTAGAAGCATTTTCTACTGCATCTTCCGCACAAATGGTACCATTTGTCCAAACTTCTAAAGTTAATTTATCAAGGTCAGTTCTGTTCCCAACTCTTGTGTAATCAATTGCATGATTAACTTTCAACACAGGTGAAAAATCACAATCAAGTGGAATTGTACCTATTGGCATATCTTCATAATGATTTAATTCAGAAAGCCTATATCCGATTCCTGTTTCAACTCTCATTTCAATTCTTAACTTTGTATTACCAGTAATTGTAGCAATATGATGGTCTTTATTAATTATTTCTATTTCAGAATCATGCTGAATATCAGAAGCTTTAATTTCACCCTTTTTGCTTGATTCGATTACTATTGTTTTTGGGGTTTTGGAATGGCTCTTAAGATATATTTTTTTAATATTTATTACAATATCAACAACGTCTTCCTTAATTCCTTCAATAGAACAAAACTCATGCTCTGCTCCGGAAATTCTAACTGCAGTTACTGCTGCTCCAGGTAAAGAAGACAGAAGAACTCTGCGCATTGAATTTCCTAACGTATTTCCATAACCTTTATCTAAAGGAATAATTACCATCTTTACATAGTTCTTATCGTCGCTCTTTATAACATCTACCTTTGTATTTAACTTCACGGCAAACAGGCCTCCTTCTTATTTTTATCTAGAATAATACTCAACAATTAACTGTAAATTCACAGGAACTGCGGATTCTTCTAAATTTGGTATTCTTGTAAAAGTATACTTGTTAGCACTTACATCTGAAGTAATCCAACTATACCCTACTCTATTTTTATTTTTCTCAATTATAGTAGCAAAAGACTCTTTGGAAGATTCTTTAATGGATAAAACATCATTTTCACTAACTAGATATGAAGGGATGTCTACTTTTTTCCCATTCACTAAAAAATGACCATGATTAACTAGTTGTCGGGCATTCATCCTTGTATAAGCAAGACCTGCCCTAAACACAACATTATCTAATCTTCTTTCAACTAACTTAATCAACTCTTCGGCAGTATTGCCAGGAGTATTATCAGCTTTTTGAAAATATTTTCTAAACTGTCCTTCAGCAAGATAATAAAATCTTTTCGCCTTTTGTTTTTCTCTCATACGAATACCAAACTCTGAAAGTTTGCTTCTAAAAACAGGACCATGCTGTCCAGGAGGATATGCCCTCTTTGCTAGTGGACATTTTGGACTTTCACACTTATCGCTTTTTAAAAAAAGCTTAATGCCTTCTCTTCTACATAATTTGCAAGACGCTCCCTTGTACGAACCCATACCAATATCTCCCTTCCTATACTCTTCTTCTTTTGCGTGGTCTACATCCATTGTGTGGTATTGGTGTGACGTCTTTTATAGATATAACTTCAATCCCTGCTGCCTGAATGGCTCTGATCGCAGTTTCTCTACCTGGACCAGGACCCTTTACGAAAACATCAATATGTTGCATGCCGTTTTCTTTTGCAATAATGGCGGCTCTCTCTCCTGCTGACTGAGCTGCAAATGGTGTCCCTTTCTTGGAACCCTTAAAGCCAACTGCTCCTGAACTTCCCCAAGAGATAACATTACCCTCTAAATCAGTAATTGAAATAATTGTGTTATTAAAATTTGATTTTATAAAAGCAATACCATGAGCTATATTCTTTTTAACTTTCTTTTTTTTAGTTACATTGGTTTTTTTCTTAGCAGCTACCATTTATTCAACTCCTCTTTCCTACTTAACAGCTTTCTTCTTATTCGCTATAGTGGTTTTTTTACCTCTTTTTGTACGAGCATTAGTTTTTGTTCTTTGGCCTCTTACAGGTAAATGCTTCTTATGTCTAATCCCCCTATAACTACCTATCTCCATCAATCTTTTAATGTTTAAGGTTATTTCTTTACGAAGGTCACCCTCTATAACATAATTTGATAATTCTTCTCTTAAACGAACGATATCACTTTCACTAAGATCTTTTGCTCTTAGATCCTCAGAAATATTTAATTTTTTTAAAATCTTTTTACTAGTAACTAACCCTACACCGTAAATATAAGTTAATGCTACAACGGTTCTTTTATTATTAGGTATATCTGTTCCTGCTAATCTTGGCATATCTACTCCCTATCCTTGTCTTTGTTTGTGTTTTTGGTTTTCACAAATAACCATTACTCTACCAAATCTTTTAATGACCTTACATTTAGGGCATATTCTTTTAACTGATGTTCTTACTTTCATTACTCTATACCTTCTGCTTTCCTATTTTAATCTAAAAGATATTCTGCCTTTACTTAAATCGTAAGGCGACAATTCGACCTTTACCCTATCGCCCAAAAGTATTCTAATAAAATTTTTTCTTATCTTACCAGAGACATGAGCTAAAATTTCCTGACCTGTATCCAATTGCACTTTAAACATTGCATTTGGTAGGGCTTCGAGAATAACTCCTTCAACTTCTATTACATCTTTTACCATGATCCTGCCTTTGGAAAACCGGTTAAATATATTAACAGATTCTCATTTTTATTACAAACACTATTTTTTCTTAAAAACTTCTTTTTCAATTTCTTTCCATACAATATCCATTGATTGTTCGGAATCAATTTCAATTACAACGCTTTTTTTACCATAAAACTCTAATAATGGTTGTGTTTCTTTTAAATAAACTGAATATCTTTTCTTTACTGTTTCTGGCTTATCGTCTTCTCGAATAATAAGCTTTTCACCTGAAACATCACAAACGCCATCAACCTTTGGAGGTCTATGCTTAACATGATATGTTTCTCCAGACAATTTAGCAGTCAACCTGCCACTAATTCTATCTGTCACTTCTTCTAATGAAACATTTAAATAGATAACAGCATCAAATACAAAGCTATTGTCGGCTAAAAATTCAGCTTGTGAAAGTTTTCTTGGATAGCCATCACAAATAATTTTCTCACCTTCAAGGTTTTTAAAACTATTCAAAAACATTTTATTAATAAGTTCATCAGGAACCAATTCTCCTGCTGCAATGATTGAAGCTATGCTCCTGCCCATTTCGGTATCCTCTGAAGCCGTCTTTCTTAAAATATCGCCACTAGATAAGTGTTTGTAGCCATATTGATCAGCAATAAACTTCGCTTGAGTACCTTTCCCGGAACCTGGAGCACCTAAAATTAATATTGTGTTTAAACTCATTTTTTCTCCTATCTAACTAGTTTCTCATATTTGTTGGATATAAGAATAGTTTCTATTTGTCTGATTAAATCCATTGCTACACCAACAATAATAAGCAAGGCTGTTCCACCTAAACCCATAAAACTTGTAACATGAGTCGCTTTAGCAGTAAGCATCGGTACAATTGATATTAACGACAAAAAAGTTGCACCAACAAAAGTAAGTCTAGTAATCACCGCATCCAAATACTCAGCTGTAGGCTTTCCTGGTCTGATTCCTAAAATAAATCCACCATATTTTTTTATATTCTCTGCCAACTCTTGTGGGTTAAATGTAATCGCTGTATAGAAATATGTAAAGAAGAATATTAAGGCAGAGAAAATTATAATGTATAAAAAGGTTCCATATCCCAGCCATTCGTTTAAAAAATTCATTTTTGGGAAAAATTGAATCATCATTATAGGCAAAGACAAAACTGATGAAGCAAAAATTATGGGGATGACTCCACCTTGATTTATTTTCATGGGAAGATAAGTATTCTGTCCACCATACATTTTTCTACCAACTACTCTTTTAGCATATTGAACAGGTATATTTCTTTGAGCTTCTTGGACAATAATAATTCCAATTGTTACTACAATAAACATTAGTATCATTATTAAAACATTCACAAAAGATAAACCACCTTTAACCAGCATTACTGTATTACTGACATACTGAGGCATTTCTCCGACTATACCAACAAATATTAAGATACTTGCTCCATTGCCTATGCCCCTTTCAGTGATCAGCTCACCTAACCACATTACCAAAGCAGTACCCGCCATTAACGAGGCTACTGAAGTAATAAAGAAAAGCGGAAAACCTATTCCTGGCAACAAGAGTGTTCTCAGGCCAATGGTAATTCCAACTGCTTGGACAAAACCAATAACCATCGTCAAATATCTTGTGTATTGCTGTATCTTTTTTCTACCACTTTCTCCTTCTTCCTGAATCTCTTTCAAGCTTGGATAAATGATAGTCAACAATTGCATTATAATAGATGCGTTAATATAGGGAATAATCCCTAAAGCAAATACTGAAAACCTTTTAAGTCCACCACCTGAGAAAAGGTCTAAAAAACCAAAAAAACCACCTTGGCCAAACATGTTGGCTAATTGCCCAAGATCCAGCCCAGATACAGGAATATGAATTCCTAATCTAAAAAAAAATATCATCGATAAAGTGAATAGTAGTTTTTTTTGTAGATCTTCGATCTGAAAAAAACCGGAATAGTTGTTAGCCATTAACAACCTCGGCCTTGCCACCAACTTTTTCAATTAATTCAACAGCCTTCTTAGAAAAAATGTCTGCTTTAATTGTTACTGCTTCTTTTAATTCACCTTGAGCTAACACCTTTAGTCTCTTTGTTCTGTTATTAATAATACCTTTTTCTTTTAAAACTGTAATATCAACCTTTTTAAGCTTTAAGTTGCTGATAGTTGATAAATTTACAATTTCATAATCTTTCTTTGTTAATGCTTTAAAACCTTTCAGTTTTGGTACCTTTTTATATAAAGGCATTTGTCCGCCTTCAAATCCTGGTCTAGTGCCTCCTCCGCTTCTTGACTGCTGACCTTTGTTTCCTTTGCCAGAAGTTTTACCAAGACCAGAGCTTTCGCCTCTTCCTACTCTTTTTCTTTTTGTCTGTGACCCAATATACGTTTTTAACTCAGATAGAATTCCCATCAACTATACTCCCTTATCAACTATTGTATGTACTAACCTTAAGTTTTACACCACGTTCTCTTGCAACATCTTCCAAATTTGTTAAATTCTTTAATCCATCTAATGCAGCAAATGCGTTATTAATTATTGATGATGAACCTAATGATTTAGCAACAATATTATGCACGCCAGCCAATTCAAAAACCAATCTCATAACACCACCTGCGATAACGCCCGTACCTTGAGGTGCAGGTCTTAAAAAAACCTTGCTAGCACCTAAGCTACCATTCGCTTCGTGAGGGATTGTTCCATTAACAAGATTTACAGAAATCATAGATCTCTTTGCAGCATTAATGGCTTTTCTGATCGCTCCTGGAACTTCTGCGGCTTTAGCAACGCCAACGCCAACTCTACCATTCATGTCTCCAACAACAACAGTTGCTCTAAAAGAAAGTTTTTTACCACCTTTAACTACCTTGGTAACCCTTCTAATTTGAACTATTTTTTCAACAAATTCACTATTTGACTCTATATCTGACATGTTTCCTCCTATGATTTAACTAAAACTGTAGCCCTTTACTTCTGGCACCATCAGCAACTGCTTTGATCCTGCCATGATATATTCTGCCTGCTCTATCAAAAACAACACTTTTAATACCAAGACTAACAGCTTTTTCTCCAACCATTTCACCAACTTTAAAAGATATATCTTTATTGGCTCTTTGTTTTAAAACTAAACTGGATATTCCAACTAAGGTGTTATTGTGCTCATCATCAATTATTTGAACATAGACATTATTTAAGCTTCTGCTTACTATCATCCTTGGTCTGTCAGCTGTACCAATTACTTGTTTTGTTGTTCTTCTCATCTTAACTTATTCTCCTTTATTTCTTAGCTGACTTTCCTGCTTTTCGTATTATACGTTCATCAGAATATTTTACGCCTTTACCTTTATAAGGTTCAGGCAATCTGAATTTTCTAATATTCGCAGAAACTTGTCCAACCAATTGCTTGTCTATACCCCTTACGATAATTTTTGTATCTCCAACTAATTCAAAACTAATACCTTTAATTGGCTCAACTTCAATAGGATGGGAATAACCTAAAGCTAAAGATAGTCCCTCTCCCTTTTTTTGTACTCTGTATCCAACACCTACTAAATCTAAGGTTCTTTCAAATCCGTCTGAAACACCTTTAACCATATTTTTAATCAGAGTATTGTAAAGACCGTGTTGAGCCTTAGCTTCATTGTCTTCAACATTTCTTGTTAAAATAACTTTGTTGTCTTTTACTTCAATTTTAATTTTCGTTGTAGGTATATCTAAAGATAATTCACCTTTAGGACCTTTAACTTTTACATTACTTTCAGAAATATCAACTTGGACATTTTCTTTAAATTCTACTGGTTTTGCACCTATCTTTGACATATATTTATCTCCCTACCAAACATAACATAATATTTCGCCACCAACATTTTTCAAACGTGCATCTTTGCCACTAACAACACCTTTATTAGTTGAAAGGATTGATATTCCAAATCCACTTTTTACTTTTGGAACATCTGCTTTTGCAAGATATTGTCTCTTACCTGGTGTACTTTTTTTAACCATATCATTAATAACTGACTTGCCTACTTCATTATATTTTAAAGAAACTCTAATTACAGGCTTATTGTCATTATCAATTTTTTCAACTCTTGATACAAAACCTTCTTTTTGCATAATATTTACAATATCAAATTTAATTTTAGAAAAAGGGAACTGAATGTCAGTTTTTCTTGCATTAATTCCATTCTTTATTATACAAATCATATCTGCTATAGGATCTGAAACGCTCATTTATACCTCCTGATTTCTACCAACTAGATTTAGTTACGCCTGGAAGTTCTCCAGCACTAGCTAACTTTCTAAAACACAAACGACAAACACCAAATTTTCTTAAATGACCTCTCGACCTGCCACATATACTACATCTTCTTCTATATTGAATAGGACTCTTTTTTTTCTTTTCATTTCTGACTACCATTGATATTTTCGCCATCTAATATATCTCCTCTAAATTATTTGTTACTTTCTAAAAGGCATGCCTAATAGACTCAGCAATTCCAAAGACTCTTCTACATTCTCGGTTGATGTAACAAATGTAATATTAAATCCTCTAACTTTATCAACTTTGTCATAATCAATCTCAGGGAATATAATTTGTTCTCTAATCCCCAATGTGTAATTAGCTTGTTTATCAAAAGCTTTTACTGAAACACCACGGAAATCTCTAATTTTAGGAAGAACCAAATTAAACAATTTGTTCATGAACTCATACATTCTGTCCCCTCTAAGAGTGACTTTACAACCAATTGCCAAACCTTCTCTTAACTTAAACCCAGCTATAGATTTTTTTGCTTTTGTCACGATAGGTTTTTGACCAAATAATGTCATAAACTCATCAACTGAAGCTTGGACAACTTTCGAATTACTAATTGCCTCACCTAAACCCCTATTAATAACAATTTTCTCAATTTTAGGCACTTGATTAGCATTTACATAAGTAAATTTCTCTTGTAATGCCTTTTTTATTTCTAATTTATATTTTTCTTTTAAATCTAATGACTGTTGTTTAACCACGACTATTTGATCTCCTCTTATTTATCTATTATTTCATTGCATTTTTTGCATTTACGAACTAACTTACCTTTTACTTCTTCAATAGATAAACGAGTAGGCTTTTTGCAATATTTGCAGACTACCATTACATTGGAGATATCAATTGGCTTCTCCATTTCAACAATACCACCTGGACCTGAGTAACTAGGTTTTTGGTGTTTTTTTACAATATTAGCTTTTTCTACTAAAACCTTAGACTTAGCAGGAAGTACTTGTAAAACTTTGGACTTAAGCCCCTTGTTTTTCCCCGCAATTACAACAACTTCATCGTTTTTTTTCAACTTGTTCATTATCGTCTCCTTATACAACCTCTGGAGCTAATGAAATAATCTTTGAAAAAGACTTATCTCTTAACTCTCTAGCAATAGGCCCAAATATCCTTGTGCCTTTTGGTAAGTTCTGATTGTTAATTATTACTGCAGCATTGTCATCAAAACGGACAGTAGTCCCATCTTTTCTATTAATAGGAGAGACAGTTCTAACAATGACAGCTTTAACAACTTCACTTTTTTTAACATTACCATCAGGCTGTGCCTTCTTAACAGCAGCAACAATTATGTCACCAACGCTGGCAAATCTTCTCTTACTTCCACCTAATACTTTGATGCATAAAATTTCTTTAGCACCTGAGTTATCGGCTACGACTAATCTACTTTCCTGCTGAATCACAGTTATACACCCTTTCCTTTAGCTTCTTCTTTGCTAATTAAAATCCATCTTTTGTCTTTACTCAAAGGTCTGACTTCTCTAATTCTTACAACATCGCCACTCTTTGCTTCGTTTTTCTCATCATGTGCCTTAACTTTCATGATCTTGGTTATAACTTTCTCATACTTAGGATGATGAGTTCTTCTTGTTAGTTTAACAACAATAGTCTTATCCATTTTGTCACTTACTACAACACCAGTTCTTTCTTTTCTTTTATTTCTTTCTTCCATTATTTATCTCCCTCAACGCTTTTTATAGCCGTTAAGAATGTATTTAATCTGGCTATGTCTTTTTTTGTCTTACTAATTGATTTTAAATCTTTAAGTTGATTAGAAGCTTTATCAAATCTTAGTCTAATTAACTCAGTGCTTTTTTCATCTAACTTTTTAAGAATTTCTTCTTTTTTAAGCTTTGTTATTTCGGTGTACTTCATCATCATCTTACCCTTCTAAATCCAATCTATGCACAAATTTAGTTTTTAAAGGCAACTTATGTGCTGCAAGCCTCATTGCTTCTTTTGCAATATCTTCTGTAACGTCAGCGATCTCAAACAAAACTTTACCTCTTTTAATTACTGCTACCCAAAACTCTGGAGATCCCTTACCTTTACCCATTCTAGTTTCAGCTGGAATCTTTGTAACTGGCTTATCTGGGAAAATTCTTATCCAAATTCTTCCGCCTCTTTTTACATATCTTGTCATTGCAATACGAGCTGCTTCAATTTGTCTGGAAGTTATCCAAACATTGTCTAACGCTTGTAATCCATATGAACCAAAATCTATTTTATTTCCACTGTTGGCAGTACCTTTGCGTCTGCCTCTTTGTTGTTTACGATATTTCTGTTTCTTAGGCATTAACATTTTAGGCCACTTCCTCCTTCTCAGCTTTCTGAGGAATTATATCTCCCTTATATATCCAAACTTTAATCCCAATTTTTCCATAGACTGTTAGGGCTTCAGTAAATGCATAATCAATATCTGCTCTTAATGTCTGTAAAGGGACTCTTCCTTCTCTATACCATTCAGTTCTAGCAATTTCTGCTCCGCCTAAACGACCAGCACATTGAACCTTGATTCCTTCAATTCCAGATCTCATTGCTCTTCCAACCACTTGCTTCATTGCTCTTCTAAAAGCAACTCTTTTTTCAAGTTGTCTAGCAATGGCTTCTCCTAAAATAGGTGAAGAAGCATCAATGTTTTTTTCTTCAACTATATTAACCTTAACGTTTGGTACAGAAACCATTTTTCTTAAAACCACGTTAAACTCTTCAATACCAACTCCGCCTTTACCAATTATCACTCCTGGTCTAGCAGCTCTAATTGTTACATCAATTCCTTCATTTTTTCTTTTAATTAATATTTTGGCAATTCCAGCTCTTAAATATTTTGTTTTTATATAATCCCTAATGTCTTTGTCATTTTTTACAAAATTAGCATAATTTTTGTAAGAATACCAAACACTATCACTCTCTTTGTTTATACCTATTCTAAATAGTACTGGATTTATCTTATTACCCATTATACGTTTCCTTCCTTCAATCCAATTGATACATGGCTATATTTTTTCTGTATCCTGGAAGCTCTACCTTTACTAGCAGCTCTAACTCTTTTCATTATTAATGCCTGACCAGTATAACCTTCAGAAACTACTAACTTTGATTCATCCATTTTATAATTATTTACAGCATTTGCTTTAGCTGATTTAACCACATCATAAAGAATTCTTGCTGGTTTATTTGACATAAACTTAAGAACAGATAAAGCTTTATCAACATTCATTCCTACTATTTCTTTGATAGCTCTATTCACCTTAGTCGGCGATATCCTTACATATTTAATTGTTGTCTTAATTTCCATTATGCTACCTCTGTCCTTATTTTTTCTTTGTTGTATGTCCTCTGTACAATCTTGTATGTACAAATTCACCTAATTTGTGACCAATCATGTTATCAGAAATAAAAATTGGAATATGTTTTTTCCCATTATGAATTGCAATTGTTAAGCCAAGCATTTCAGGAGTTATGACTGACCTTCTTGACCATGTCTTAATAATTTTTTTATCATTAGTTTCTTTGGCAACTAGCACTTTTTTCATTAAGTGATCGTCTATAAATGGTCCTTTTTTTAATGATCTTGCCATATTACTGCTTCTCCTTATTTTTTCCTGCTAATTATATATTTTTCGCTAGGTTTTTTCTTATTTCTTGTTTTATAACCTAAAGCTATTACCCCTGTTGCTGACAAAGGTGCTGGTCTTCCTATTGGACACTTACCTTCTCCACCACCATGTGGATGGTCACAAGGGTTTTTTGCTGATCCTCTTACATTGGGTCTCTTACCTCTATGAAAGTTTTTCCCAGCTTTACCAATTTTAGTATTTCTATGGTCAGTATTGGAGACTGTTCCAATTGTAGCTCTACAAGTAAGTCTTATAAGTCTTAGCTCTCCAGAAGATAGCTTAATAACAGCATAATCATTTTCTTTCGCCATTAACTGCGCACTTGTTCCTGCACTTCTTACTAGCTGAGCACCTCTACCTGGTTGCATTTCAATATTATGAATAATTGTACCTACAGGGATTGCACTCAAGGGCAAGGAATTACCAACTCTAATTTCAGCTGTTAGTCCTGACTCTAAGATATCTCCTACATTTAACCCAACAGGAGCTAAGATATATGTTTTTTCTCCATCGATATAATTCAATAAGGCAATTCTAGCTGTTCTGTTTGGATCATATTCAATAGAAGCAACCTTTGCCTTAATACCATCTTTACTTCTTTTGAAGTCGATTAATCTATAAAACTTTTTACTTCCACTTCTTCTATTTTCAACTGTAATTCTGCCTTGATTATTTCTCCCAGCTTTAGGATTAATCTTAACTAATAAAGACTTTTCAGGGCTTGTTGTAGTTATCGTTGAGAAATCAGAAATTATCATATTTCTGGTTCCGTTTGACATTGGTTTTATTTTCTTAGTTGCCACTTTATTACCTCTTCTCCTAACTTAACTTCTCGAATTCAGCGATCTTCTGACCTTCTTTAATAGTCACAATAGCTTTCTTCCAATCGCTTGTTCTGCCAGTAAATTTTCCTACTCTTTTGTTTTTACCAAGAACATTAATAGTTCTTACGTTTAACACTTCAACTTTAAATGTTTTTTCAATAACAGATTTTATCTCTATTTTATTTGCATCAGGAAGAACCTTGAAAACATATTTATTTTCAGCTCCCATTGCAGAACTTTTTTCAGTAATGACTGGTCCCAAAATAACATTTTTTATCATTTCGTATATATCTCCTCTAACTGTTTCATTGCAGAATCTTCAATCAAAATTGCAGTGGCCTTAAGTATATCATAAACATTTAATCCGTAAACGCTCGATACTTGAAGATTATTGTAGTTTCCAATAACTGCTTCTCTTGAATCTTTTTCCTTAGAAACATAAAGGATTCTTTTATCATTTATGTTTTTGGCTTTAACTATTTGAACAAAATCATTAACTTTAGTAACTAAAGAGCTAAATTTATCTGAATTTTCAACAACTAACATTATTTCTTTTTGTGCAGTTAATGATCCCAAAAAAGCTTGTCTTTTTACTTTTTTATTGACCTTTAATAGTCTCTTAAGGTTTTGTGGTCCCATAGCAACACCGCCACCAACCCATAAATGCGAATTACTAGTTCCTGCTCTTGCTCTACCTGTGCCCTTTTGCTTCCAAGGCTTAGCTCCGCCTCCACTAACTTCTGCTCTTGTCTTAGCATAAGAATTTTTTGATCTCTTTTGATGTAAAAAGTCTTTTACAACAAAACCCAATTTTTCTTTACTAACAGGACTGTCTACAAGCTTAGAGGCTACTTCAAAACTACTCTCTTGTTTTTTTACTAAATCATAACTATTTACTTTTACCATTATTTCTCCTACCACCTATCTAGTTATATAAAACTATTTCAGAACCATTAGCTCCTGGAACAGCTCCTTTTACTAAAACAAGAGATCTTTCTTGATCTATCTTAACAATCTTCAGATTCTTAATCGTTACAGTAGTATTACCATAATGACCAGGCATCTTTTGACCTTTCCAAACTTTTCCTGGAGAAGTACCTGCTCCAATTGATCCGCATCTTCTATGATTTTTAGAACCATGAGCCATAGGACTAATCGTAAAATTATAACGTTTTACAGTACCAGTAAAACCTCTACCTTTTGTAGTACCTGTTGCATTGACTTCTTCATTAATATCAAACATAGACGCAGGCAAAGAAGCCCCGACTTCAAACTTACTCATATCAGCAAACTTAAATTCTTTAATTTTGCGAAATAAACCTTCAACAGCCTTAAACTGTCCTTGGTTTGGTTTACTTACTTTTGATTCTTTTTCTGGAGAATAACCAACTCTAACAGATTCATATCCATCATTATCCATAGTTTTCTTTTGGATAATCTTATTTTCAACTACCTGTAAAACTGTAACTGATAGAGCTTCACCTGCTTCATTGAAGAGCTTAGTCATCCCTATTTTTTTGGTCACTAATCCTTTGTTTATTTTTTTCATCTTAAGTTCTACCTATTTCCTGAATTTTATATGCTAATTTAGCTTAATTTCTACATCAATTCCCGCTGGAAGATCTAGCTGCATTAAGGCGTCAATCGTTGATGCAGGTGGATTCACAATATCAATTAATCTTTTATGCGTTCTGATTTCTAAATGCTCTCCACCTCTTTTATTTACGTGAGGAGATTTTAAAATACAAAATACATTCTTTTCGGTTGGCAACGGGACTGGTCCGATGACTTTCGCCCCAGACCGTTGTGCCGTATTAACTATCTTCTCACTAGATTGATCTAGTACTCGGTAATCAAAAGCCTTAAGTTTAATTCTTACTTTTTGCGCTGCTTTTGATGGTTGTGCTACTACATTGTTCTTCGTCATTTTTTTTGTTACCTCTGTTTTCTTCATCAAGTATATTACTTAATTATTTCGGTTACTACTCCTGCGCCTACTGTTCTTCCACCTTCACGAATTGCAAATCTTAAACCTTTTTCAATCGCGATTGGAGTTATCAATTCTACTACCATATTAACGTTATCACCAGGCATAATCATCTCTACACCTTCTGGCAAGTCAATTGAACCGGTAACATCTGTTGTTCTCATGTAAAACTGTGGTCTATATCCTTTAAAGAAAGGAGTATGTCTTCCACCTTCTTCTTTTTTAAGAACATATACTTCAGCATTAAACTTAGTATGAGGTGTGATGGATCCTTTTGCCGCTAATACTTGTCCTCTTACTAAATCTTTCTTTTCAATACCTCTTAACAAGATACCAACGTTATCTCCTGCTCTACCTTCATCTAATGTTTTTCTAAACATTTCAACACCAGTTACAATAACGCTCTTTGGTTTTTCCATCATTCCAACTATTTGAATTTCTTCACCAGTCTTAACAATTCCTCTTTCAATTCTACCTGTTCCAACTGTACCTCTACCTGTAATAGTAAATACATCTTCAATTGGCATTAAGTATGGCTTGTCAGTTTCTCTTACTGGAGTAGGAATATAACTATCTACTTTATCCATTAATGCAAGTATAGCTTTTACATATTCATTGTTAGCATCATCAGCATTCTCTAATGCTTTTAAAGCTGAACCTTGTAGTATTGGAGTGTTATCTCCATCAAAATTATACTTAGTAAGTAGTTCTCTAACTTCCATTTCTACTAATTCAATAAGCTCAGGATCATCAACCATATCTGTCTTATTTAGAAAAACTACAATATAGGGAACGTTTACTTGGTTAGCAAGTAAGATATGTTCTCTTGTTTGTGGCATCGGACCGTCAGCAGCAGATACTACTAATATCGCTCCGTCCATTTGTGCAGCACCAGTAATCATATTTTTAACATAGTCCGCGTGACCTGGACAGTCTACGTGAGCATAATGTCTTGTTGCTGTTTCATATTCCACATGAGAAGTATTAATAGTAATACCTCTTTCTTTTTCCTCTGGTGAGCTATCAATAGCATCGTATGCCATTGCTTTTGAGTTCCCTTGTTTAGATAATATGGTAGTAATTGCTGCTGTTAATGTTGTCTTACCGTGGTCAACGTGACCTATTGTACCAATATTAACGTGTGGTTTTACTCTTTGAAATTTTTCTCTTGCCATGACTTCCTCCTTTTATTGTTTACCTTTTGATTTTGCAATAATACCTTCTGCAGTGTTCTTCGGTACTTCTTCGTACGCAGAAAACTGCATAGTGTAGTCACCTCTACCTTGAGTTTTACTTCTCAATGTAGTAGCGTAACCAAACATTTCAGCTAAAGGCACTTTAGCCTTAACTTTTGAATTTCCTCCAACTTGAGGTTCCATACCTTCAATCCTACCTCTTCTTGAGTTAAGATCTCCAATTACATCACCCATATTGTCTTCTGGACAAACAACCTCAACATCCATGATAGGCTCAAGAATAATTGGGTTAGCTGCTGCCATCCCTTCCTTTAAGCACATAGAAGCTGCAATCTTAAACGCCATTTCAGATGAATCTACCTCATGGAATGATCCATCATACAATGTAGCTTTAATATCTACAATCGGATATCCTGCAAGCACACCATTATTTAAGGCTTCTTTTAATCCTTTTTCTACGGCAGGAATATACTCTCTTGGTATAGTTCCACCTTTGATTTGATCAACAAATTCAAACCCCTTACCTTTTTCAGAAGGTGCAAACTTGATATAAACATGACCATATTGACCTCTGCCACCAGACTGTCTAATAAACTTAGATTCTTGATCTGCTTCACCTTTAATGGTTTCTCTATATGCTACTTGTGGTTTACCAACATTAGCGTCAACTTTGAATTCTCTTAAGAGTCTATCAACAATAACCTCCAAATGAAGCTCGCCCATACCAGAAATAATCGTTTGCCCAGTTTCATGGTCAACATGAACTCTGAATGTTGGATCTTCTTCAGCTAACTTAGCTAAAGCAGTAGATAATTTTTCTTGATCTGCTTTTGTTTTAGGTTCAATAGCAACATCAATAACTGGTTCAGGAAATGTCATAGATTCAAGAATGATATTACTCTTACCCTCTTCACACAACGTATCCCCTGTTACCGTAAACTTTAAACCAACCGCGGCTGCAATATCACCTGTTGATATTTCATCCATTTCTTCTCTTGTGTTTGCATGCATAAGTAATAAACGACCAACTCTTTCTTTTTTATCTTTCGTTGTGTTCATTGCATATGAGCCTGATTTTAATTTACCAGAATATACTCTAATATAAGTTATTTTTCCAACGAATGGGTCTGTTGCAATTTTAAATGCTAATGCAGAAAAAGGCTCTGAGTCAGAAGCTTTTCTTTCAATTTCTTCTCCAGTATTGACATCCATTGCTTTAACCGCAGGAACATCTAAAGGGGACGGCAAATAGTCAAGCACTGCATCGAGTAAAAGCTGAACACCTTTATTTTTAAAAGCTGTTCCACAAAAAGCTGGAATAATCATGCAATCCAAAACACCTTTTCTGATGCCTTTTTTAATCTCATCCAAAGAAAGATCACCTTCTTCAAAATACTTTTCCATTAATACATCATCAAATTCAGCTGCTTTTTCAACTAATTTTTCATAATATTTATCAACAGTGTCTTTCAGTTCTACTGGAACATCAATCACGTCATACTTTTGACCCTGATCATCAGTGTCCCAAAGATATGCTTTCTTTGTTGCTACATCAATAATTCCCTTAAATCCATCTTCTTTACCTATAGGAATTTGCATAACAACTGGATGTCCACCATCAAGTTTCTTTTCGATTTCACCAATAACTTTAAAATAATCTGCTCCAACTCTATCCATTTTATTAACAAAAGCAATTCTTGGAACATGATACTTTGTGGCTTGTCTCCAGACTGTTTCTGATTGTGGCTGAACCCCACCTACTGCACAAAAAACAGAAACCACACCATCCAGTACTCTCAACGATCTCTCTACCTCAACAGTAAAGTCAACGTGGCCTGGAGTATCAATAATGTTAATTCTATTATCTTTCCAAAAACATGTAGTAGCAGCAGAAGTAATAGTGATGCCTCTTTCTTGCTCTTGAACCATCCAGTCCATAGTAGCTGCCCCATCATGTACTTCACCTAATTTATAATTCTTACCAGTATAATAAAGTATCCGCTCAGTAACTGTAGTTTTACCTGCATCAATATGAGCAGCGATACCAATATTTCTTAATTTGTCTAAAGTTACTTTCTTTGCCACTTAATTCTCCTTAAATTAATACCTAAAATGAGCAAAAGCTTTATTAGCTTCAGCCATTCTATGAACATCATCTTTTTTCTTAACTGCTGCGCCATTGCCTTCTGCCGCATCCATCAGTTCTCTGGATAATTTCTCAACCATTGATTTACCACTTCTTTCATTAGCATATTTTGCTAACCAACGAAAAGCTAAGGAAGTTGCTCTCTTTTTTCTAACTTCCATAGGAACTTGATATGTTGCTCCGCCCACTCTTCTGCTTTTAACTTCCATTAAAGGGGTAGAATTTTTAACTGCTTCATTAAATATTTTAAAAGGGTCTTCCTTTTTAACTTCTGCTATTTTATCTAAAGCTTTATAAAAAATACCACGAACAGTTTCTTTCTTACCATCTAACATTAATCTATTTATGAATTTTGTTACCAAAACACTATTATAACGAACGTCTGGCTCTACTCTTCTTTCTACGCTTCCTCTTCTTCTGGACATCTTCTATTTCTCCTATTTACTTCTAGCTTTTTTTAGCTCTTTTTGTGCCATACTTTGATCTGCCTCTTTTTCTATTAGCAACACCAGTAGCATCTAAGTTTCCTCTAACAATATGATATCTAACACCAGGAAGATCTTTAACTCTACCTCCACGTACTAAGACGACAGAGTGTTCTTGAAGATTATGCCCTTCTCCTGGAATATAGGCAGTAACTTCATGCCCATTAGTTAATCTTAATCTTGCGACTTTTCTTAAGGCAGAATTAGGTTTCTTTGGCGTAGCCGTGTATACCCTAGTACAAACTCCTCTTCGTTGAGGACATTCCTGTAAAGCTGGAACATTATTCTTAGCTTTTTTATTCTTTCTACCTTTTTTAATTAACTGATTTACGGTCGGCATTACTGCTCCTTTTTCTTACTATTTTTTGACAACGCCTGGTATTCTAACTTAAGCTAACAGGCTTTGTCAACTAAAAAAACCCATTAAACTTTATCTATATTTCCAGTTCTAAAACTTCATCCTTTTTAGGCTCGAGAGTGGACTGAAGGCTTACAGGGATGGACGCATAAAAACCCGTTCCTGCAGGTATTAACTTACCAATAATGACGTTCTCTTTAAGACCATACATTTCGTCAACCTTGCCCTTTATAGCAGCCTCTGTCAAAACTTTCGCTGTTTCTTGGAAAGAAGCAGCAGAAATAAACGATTCTGTATTAAGCGAGGCTTTAGTGATACCTAACAAAACTCTTTCGCCTAAAGCAATCTCTTTTCCTTTTTCTATCAGTTCGGTATTCTCAGCCCTAAACTGATTAATATCTACAAGCTCACCAGGAAGCATAGTAGAGTCTCCCATAGAGACAATTTTAACCTTCTTAGTCATTTGTCTAAGAATTACTTCTATGTGCTTATCGTTAATGGTAACTCCTTGTCCACGATAAACCTTTTGTACTTCTTCTAATAAATATTCTTGCACAGACTGAACACCTAAAACTTCTAAAATATCATGCGGGGATACAACACCTTCTGTTATTAAAGAACCCTTGATGATTTTATCTCCAGCTTGAACAATTATTCGACTATCTAAAGGTATTTTATAATCAACTTGTTCATTCTCGTTGATTACAGACACAACCTTTTGAGCATCTTTTGTGTTTATCTCAACTAATCCAGCGATTGAAGAAATAATTGCTTTGTTCTTAGAAGTTCTAGACTCGAATAAAGCTTCAACTTTTGGAAGACCAGCAACAATATCTTTTGCCTTTGTCCCAAAGTTAATTCTCTTTTCTTTCCTTAACAATTCACCGTTCGCAATTTTTTCACCATTTTTTCTAAATATAATTGAGCCAGTTTCAATAACATATGTTTTTGCTGGGACGACTTCAACGCTTCCGGCAGAAACCTTGTAAACAACTCCTGGAAAATCTGCTTTATTCTTAGTAGAAATAGTAGCTCCTGCATCTAAGTATTGACCTACAACTACTTTTACTTTATCACTTTCAGAAATTCCATAAACCTTTGATTTAGAGATATCTAATACATAAATCTCACCATTTGTTTTTGCTACATAGTTAAGAGTCTTTCCTTCAACAATATTTTCAATTGTTTCCAAAGATTTAGAATAGATTACTTCACCAGAAGCAGTAACTTTCAAATAATTAAGAGTAGGATCGTGTGAAAAAATAATTTCGCCTTTTTTAATTGTCGTCTTATTCTTTACCAGTAACTCAAATCCTTCTGAAGCACTGATGACTTGTTCTTGCCCATTACTACCCGCAACTTTAATAGTACCAGCTCCAGTTACTACTGTTATTTTGTCTCCATACTCATCTAAAATATCTTGGGTTGCAAGTTTATCTAAAAAGCTCACTTTCCCATCTAGCTCTGCAGCAACTTCTAGCTTTGCTGCTCTTGAAAGGTCGACCCCTCCTGTGTGGAAAGTTCTCATAGTTAGCTGTGTACCTGGCTCACCAATAGACTGAGCTGCAATAATACCAACAGCTTCACCAAGATTGATTAACTGACGGCTACTTAAGTCTTCACCATAACATTTTTGACATAGCCCTCTTTTTGCTTCACAAGTAATAACAGAACGAACCTGTACTTCTTTAATACCAAGTTTGCCGATTACTTTGGATATTTTAGGACTTATTGTTTCATCAATATCAATAACAACCTTACCAGTCTCTGGATCAACTATTTTATCTAGACACACTCTACCAATTAATCTTTCTTCTAAAGAAATAACTTCGCCATAACCTTCTTTAATAGCAGTTATTCTCACGCTATTTGTTGTGCGACAATCTTCTTCTGTAATTAAAATATCTTGTCCAATATCAACTAAACGTCTAGTTAAATAACCAGAGTCAGCAGTACGTAACGCTATATCTACAAGACCTTTTCTAGCCCCATATGTAGAAATAAAATATTCAGTCGAAGTTAAACCTTCTCTAAAATTTGTTAAAATTGGAATATCTACAGTATCTCCGGTTGCATCAGACATAAGTCCTCTCATCCCAGCCAACTGTTTAACTTGATCGATACTTCCTCGAGCACCTGAACTTGCCATCATATAAACACTGTTTAATTCATCAAAAGAATTTTTCATGGCATTAGTTACTTTTTCAACTGTTGTTCTCCATACTTCTAATTCTCTTAACCTTCGTTCTTGGTTGCTAATAATTCCGCGTTCTTTAAGGCTTTCCATTCTGTCTACTTCTACAAATGCTTTAGCAATAATCTCTTTTTTCTCTGGAAAAACAATAAGATCAGAAAGAGCAATTGAAACCCCAGCCTTTGTAGCATAAGCAAAACCTAAGTCTTTTAGCTTGTCTGCCAATCTTGCTGTCGCCCTATTACCATAATTATCATGCCATTCTGAAATTAAATTAGCTAATTGTTTTTTTCCATTAACTTCATTAATAAAATCTTGTTCTGGAAGATTATCAGAAAGCAACGATTCACTGATAGAGGCATTAAAAACTACCCTACCAACTGTTGTGTCAAGAACTTCATTTTTATGTTTAACTTGAATTCTAGTGTGCAAGGTAACAGCGCCCATGCCAAATGCTTTTATAACTGCATCAAAATCACTATAAATTCTTGGTTTAACTTTCATCATTTCTTTGTCAGCAATGGTTAAATAATAAATACCCAAAACCATATCCTGAGAAGGAGTAATAACAGATCGTCCGTTTGCTGGTGCAAGTACATTATTGTTCGCTAGCATTAATAATCTTGCTTCTGTTTTTGCTTCAACAGTCAAAGGAATATGTATTGCCATTTGGTCGCCGTCAAAGTCAGCGTTAAATGCTGTACAAACCAAAGGATGTAATTGAAGTGCTTTACCTTCAACTAAGACAGGTTCAAACGCTTGAATCCCAAGTCTATGTAATGTAGGTGCTCTATTAAGAAGAACTGGATAACCATCAATAATTTCTTCTAAAACGTCCCAAATTTCAATATCTTTTCTATCAATTTTTCTTTTGGCGCTCTTAACATTCTGAACAAAACCTTTTTCCACCAGTTTTCTAATTACAAATGGTTTAAAAAGCTCTAACGCCATCATTTTCGGAAGTCCACATTGGTGAATCTTCAGTTTTGGACCAACAACAATTACCGAACGACCAGAATAATCGACACGTTTACCAAGTAAATTCTGACGAAAACGACCATTCTTTCCTTGAATAATGTCACTTAAGGACTTTAATGGTCTACCATTACCGCCAGTAACAATTCTTCCTCTTCTACCATTATTAAGAAGAACATCCACTGCTTCTTGTAGCATTCTCATTTCATTTTTAACAATCATATTGGGAGCGCCAATATCTAATAATCTTTTCAAACGATTATTTCTGTTAATGACTCTTCTATATAAATCATTAAGGTCAGAAGTAGCAAATCTTCCACCTTCTAACTGCACCATCGGCCTTAAATCTGGTGGCATTATTGGAATAGCATCCATTATCATCCACTCTGGCTTATTCCCTGAAGTTAAAAATGAATCCACTACTCTATATCGTTTAGTAAGTTTTAATCTTTTTTGATTAGTTGAATCTTTAATGTCTTCTTTTAACTCAACAATTAGCTTTTTAAGGTCAAGTTTCTTTAATAAGGTTTTGATAGCCTTTGCACCAATATCAGCCTTAAACTTATCACCATACTTTTCTCGAAGCTCATAATATTGTTGCTCTGATATACGTTGTTTAATCTCTAGTATTGCTTCTAATTCTGGAGCAACTTCTGTAATAATATAGCTATCATAATAAACAACTTCTTCTAATGCTTTTACAGTCATATCAAGAAGAACTCCCATAAATGATGGAACTCCCTTGAGATACCAGATGTGAGTTACTGGTGACGCTAATTCAATATGCCCCATTCTTTCTCTTCTGACTTTGGAATGTGTTACTTCAACTCCGCATCTTTCACAAACAATACCTCTATATCTAACTCTTCGATACTTACCACAAGAACATTCCCAGTCCTTAACTGGTCCAAAAATTCTTTCACAGAACAAACCGTTTCTCTCAGGTCTGAATGTTCTGTAGTTAATCGTTTCTGGCTTTGTTACTTCTCCGTGAGACCATAATCTGATCCTTTCGGCAGAAGCAAGCGTTATCTTTAATTTCTTAAATTCATCATAGTTTCTAATTAACATATCTACTACACGTCTCCTTCTTTATGGTCTATAATCTTTCGATTTCTTCATTGTCTTCATTCAACAATTTAAGGTCAAGCGCAATACTTCTTAACTCTCTAACAAGTACTTTGAATGATTCAGGAACGCCAAGTCGCTGAATCGTCTTTCCTTTAATAATCGACTCATAAGCTTTTGCTCTTCCGGTTACATCGTCAGATTTAATAGTCAACATTTCTTGTAATACATGTGCTGCACCATAAGCTTCTAATGCCCAAACTTCCATCTCTCCAAATCTCTGTCCACCGAACTGAGCTTTACCACCCAATGGCTGTTGAGTTACTAATGAGTATGGACCAGTTGATCTAGCGTGAATCTTGTCGTCAACTTGATGGATTAACTTTAACATATACATATATCCACAAAATACAGGTCTTTCAAAAGGAAGTCCTGTTCTTCCATCTCTCAAATTAACTTTTCCGTCTACATCTAACCATTCAAATCCTTTTTCCAGCTTAGCTTTTTCTATTTCACTAGCAATCGCATGTAAAGAATTCTCTTCTTCTAAAACTTCATCAAATGGGTTAACTTCATAATGCTTATTCAAAGCATGTGAAGCATTACCTAATAATGTTTCATATATTTGACCAACGTTCATACGAGAAGGAACTCCAAGTGGGTTCAAAATCATATCAAGAGCTGTTCCATCTGGTAGCATTGGCATATCTTCAATAGGTAATATCTTAGAGATAACCCCTTTATTACCATGTCTTCCTGCCACCTTGTCACCAATTTGAACTTTTCTCAAATGACCAATATATATTCTAACAATCTTCAAAATTCCTGGTGGTAAATTATCTTTATTTTCTTTGGAAAATTCTTTTATTTTAATAATTTTTCCATATTCTCCAGGAGGAACTCTCAAGGATGTATCCTTCATGTCTCTAGCTTTTTCGCCGAAAATAGCTCTTAAAAGTTTTTCTTCTGCAGGCGGTTCAGACTCACCTTTAGGTGTTACCTTGCCTACCAAAATATCTCCCGGTTTAACTTCAGCGCCGACTCTAATGATACCGTCTTCATTTAATTGACTCAGCAAATCTTCTGAAACATTGGCTACTTCTCTTGTCAGTTCTTCATTACCAAGTTTCGTTGTTCTAACTTCAACTTCAAACTTACTAATATGAACCGTAGTAAACATATCATCTATTACTAATTTTTCACTTATAACAACAGAGTCTTCAAAGTTTAGCCCTTCCCAAGGCATAAAAGCTATTAGTAAATTTTTACCCAAGGACAGCTCGCCCTCCTTAGTAGATGCTCCGTCAGCAAGCACATCGCCTTCTTTAATTTTTTGGCCCATAGAAACAAGTGGTCTTTGATTAACCCAAGTGTTCTGGTTGCTTTTTTGAAACTTCAACAAATTGTAAACTCTTTCATTGTTGCCTTTTTCTTTCACAACAATTTTATTGGCATCAACATATGTTACGTCTCCGTCAGCCTCAGCTAAACAAAGAGAACCAGCATATTTAGCAATATCAAACTCCAAACCAGTCCCTACATATGGTCTGTCTGGCTTTACAAGTGGAGTCGCTTGACGTTGCATGTTAGAACCCATCAAGGCTCTGTTCGCATCGTTATGCTCAAGAAATGGAATCAATGATGTTGATATACCAAACATTTGTCTTGGTGAAATACCAATATAATTTACTTCCTCTTTTTTTGAGTAAACGAATTCTTTTCTATATCTAACAGGAACTCTGTCTTCTACAATTAAACCGTCTTTTGATTGAATATCGTAAGGAGCAATTCTGTAATAGTCTTCGATATCAGCAGTTAAATAAACTACATCTTTAGAAATCTTACCATTAGTTACTTTTAAATATGGTGTTTCAATAAATCCAAACTTATTTGTCTTCGCAAATAATGCTAAAGGACCAATAAGCCCAGCGTTCTGACCTTCAGGAGTTTCAACCACACAAATTCTTCCATAATGCGAAGGATGAATGTCTCTTACTTCAAACCCAGCTCTTTCTTTAGTCAAACCACCAGGTCCTAAAGCAGATAATCTTCTTCTATGAGTTAACTCTGCTAGTGGGTTTGTTTGATCCATAAACTGTGACAACTGTGATGTACCAAAAAACTCTCTCATAACAGCCATTAATGGTCTAATATTAATAAGTTTTTGTGGAACAATTTGATCAGGCTCATTAACGGTCATTTGCTCATTAATAAGTCTTTCTAGTCTAGCTAGACCAACTCTTAACTGTTTTTGCATCAATTCACCAGCACATCTTACTCTTCTGTTGCCTAAGTGGTCGATATCATCTGTTAAGCCTTCGCCTGTCATTAATTTGCCAATTTCGTTAACTACTGCAAAAATATCTTCATTAGTTAAAAGAACTTGATTTTCATCTACTTTAAGACTCAATCTGTTGTTCATTTTATAACGTCCGACTTTGCCTAAATCAAAAGTCTTGCTATTAAAAAACAAGCCTTTCATTAAGTTATGAGCAGCATCTTTATTAAAAGGATCTCCTGGCTTAAGTCTATAATAAACTTCCCTTAAAGAATCTTCTAAACCGTGAACTCCGCTTTTTTCAATCGTTTGTTTAATAAGCTCTTTTTCTTTAATACTTTTTATCATTTCTTTTTCTTCGATACCTAAGGCACCAAGAAAAACATTTAAAGGCAACTTTCTTACTTTATTAATATGCACATATAAATTACCTTGCTTATCAGTTTCAACTTCTAACCAAGCACCTCTATTGGGAATAACCGTAGCATGAAAAGTAACAAATCCTTGTTTATCTTTCTTTTCTTTAAAATAAACACCTGGCGAACGAACAAACTGGCTTACGATGACTCTTTCAGCTCCATTAATTAAAAAAGTCCCTTTTTTTGTCATCACAGGAATATTTCCCATATATACTTCTTGTTCTTTTACTTCTCCTGTTTCTTTATCAAGCAACCTTACTTTGCACCTTAGGGGAGCAGAGTAAGTTAATTCTCTTTCTTTACATTCTTCAACATCAAAATCCGGTTCATCTAGCTTATATTGATCTAGAAATTCAAGTTCTAATCTATTACCAAATCCTTTGATAGGAGAAATAGCTGCTAATTCTTCCTTAATACCATTTTTTACAAAATCTTCAAACGAATCAATTTGTAAACTAATCAGATTTGGAACTTTTATTTTATCTTCTACTTTTGAGTTATATAAATTTTCTCTTGGAGCAATTGTTTTCGTAGCCACTAATAAATCACCTCTTATATAAAATTAATTGAGGAGAAAGTTTCCTTTCCCCTCAACTTCTGCCAATACATTAAAATGCTACTTTATTTCTACTTTTCCACCTTCAGCTTCAATTTTAGCTTTGATTTCTTCAGCTTCAGCTTTTGTAACGCCTTCTTTAATTGACTTTGGACATGTATCTACAACTTCTTTTGCTTCTTTCAATCCTAGTCCTGTAATTTCTCTAACTACTTTAAGTACAGCGATCTTCTTATCGCCTGCAGATGCCAAAACGACAGAGACCTCATCAGTTACTGCTTCTTGAGCAACATCTCCACCAGCAACTGCAGCAGCAGCTACAGCAACAGGAGCAGCAGCAGTTACGCCAAACTTTTCTTCTAGTGCTTTCACTAAATGTGAAAGGTCTAGAACAGACATCTTTTCTACAGTATCTAATACTGTTTGTGCTTCTTTACTTAATACTATTTCCATCTCTATACTCACCTCCTTTTTATTTTAAATTCAAGCTGTTTTCTTATCCTTGATCGCATCCAATATGTAAACTATATTTCTAAGGTTACCTTGTAATGCACCAACAAATCCTGTAACTGGACTGTTGAGCAACATAAGTAGCTTTGCGATAAGAACTTCTTTTGATGGCAATGCTGATAAAGAAACCATTTCCTTACCATTAATAATCTTGGACTCTAAGAGGCCACCTTTAAGTATCATACTGTCATTCTTCTTAGCAAAATCAACAAGTACCTTTGCAGGTGCAACTGGATCTTTTTCAGAAAAAATTATTGCAGTTTGTCCTGTCAGAACATCTTTAATTTGAGAATATACCTCTGGGTACATCTTTTGTAATGCTAACAAAACTAAAGTATTTTTTAATACTTTCATCTCGGAATTACTTTCTCTAAGTTGATTACGAAGTGCAGAAATCTTGCTTACGGTAAGACCTTTATAATCCACCATATAAACATATTGATTTTCAGAGAATGTTTTTTTGATACCTTGTAAAGCATCCTTATTCTTTTGGTTTACCACTATTTATCTCCTCCTCTTCTCCCAAACCGTGGAATAAAGAGACACTTTAATTTTCGTTTAAAGTACTTTTCATCCTCGGTAGGGTTATTTTTAAGCATTACGCCCCTACTGTCTTCGGCTAAAAATTTAGGCTATTGTCGAAGAATCAATATCTATACCAGGACTCATTGTCGCAGCTAGATAGGTTCCTTTCAAATAAACTCCTTTTGCAGAAGCTGGTTTTGCCTTTAATAAAACATCGTATATTGCTACGATATTTTCTTTTAACTTTTGATTATCAAAAGCTTTCTTGCCAACTGGCATATGAACTATTCCATATTTGTCAGCACGGTATTCTACCTTACCTTTTCTAAATTCTTCAATAGCTTTCTTGATGTCGAAAGTTATAGTTCCAGTTTTTGGCGAAGGCATTAATCCTCTTTTACCTAAAACCTTACCTAGTTGACCAACATCTTTCATCATATCTGGAGTAGTTAATAATATATCAAAATCAACCCATCCTGCTTTAATTTTATCAACCATGTCTTCACTGCCAACTTCATCAGCACCAGCTTTTTCAGCTTCTGTTACTTTTTCGCCTTTAGCAATTACAACAATTTTAATTTTCTTACCAATACCATGTGGAAGAATCAATGTTCCTCTCACCTGTTGGTCACTTTGTCTAACGTCCACGCCCAACTTAACAGTAAACTCAACGGTTTCATCAAATTTTGCTGATTCCATCTTTTTTAAACAATCAATTCCTTCATCTAAGGTATAGAGAGGCTTCTCTCTTAGTGCTACATTTTGGTTATATATTTTTGAATACTTTTTCATTATGTTCCTCCATCTACTCCGTTACCGTAATGCCCATACTACGGGCTGATCCCATTACTACTTTCATAGCAACATCAATTGTATTTGCATTCAAATCTTTTAGTTTTATCTGAGCAATTTCTTTTATTTGTTCCATTGAAATAGACCCAACTTTATTCTTATTTGGTTCAGCAGAACCTTTTTGAATTTTTGCATACTTTTTAAGTAAATCTGAAACTGGAGGTGTCTTTAATATAAAATCAAAACTCCTATCTTCAAATACAGTAATTATTACTGGTATTACTTGTCCAGCCATATCCTTTGTTCTGTCATTGTATGCCTTACAGAACTCCATAATGTTAACACCTTGTTGTCCTAATGCTGGACCAATAGGTGGAGCAGGATTGGCCTTACCTGCCTGAATTTGTAACTTGATATATCCTTTAATTTTCTTTGCCACTGCCAAACCCTCCGTACAATATTATTCTGCTGCTTTTTCTATCTGATCAAACCCAATTTCAACAGGGGTTTCTCTACCGAAGATGAGAATTGTTGATTTGATTTTTCCTTTTTCTGCATTAATTTCTTTAACTGGACCATTATATCCTCTAAATGGACCAGAAATAATCTTGACCATATCGCCGACTTCAAAATCGACTTGGAATTTCTGAACCTTAACGCCTACTTGTCTTAATACCTTAAGCATTTCTTCATCTCTTACAGGCGCTGGTGCAGTAGCATCACCCATAAATTTTGATAAACCAGGCACTCTCTTCATTACATACCATAATTCAGAATCAAAAGTCATTCTGACAAAAATATATCCAGGATACATTTTCCTAATCTTTTCTATTTTTTTATTATTCTTTACTTCCACAACTTCTTCTTCAGGTATTAATATTTCAAAAACCTTGTCAGTAAGCTTAAGTGTTTGAATTCTGTTCTCTAAACTGTTTTTTACTTTATGCTCATAATTAGAGTAAGTTTGGATGATATACCAATCTCCTTGCTCTTTCTCTTCTTGTTTCTCTACTGTTTCAGTTTCTTCTTCTGTTTCTTCAACAGTCTCTAAAACTTCTTCTATTATTTCTACTTCTTTTCCTTCTTCTGTCATTTCCATATCCTTAATTATATTAATCTTCCTAAAAGTTTAAAAATAAACGCTATCAATGAGTCCACTATAAAGACATATCCAAGAACGATTAATACTATCACAAAAACGACGGCTACCAAAGACAATACTTTGTTTTTTGTTGGCCAAGTAACTTTGCTAAGTTCTTGTCTAGTATCTTGTAAATATCCTATCATCTTCATAATTTTATTATCATCCTGGCAGGCCAGGTAGGATTCGAACCTACAACCTACGGTTTTGGAGACCGCCGCTCTACCAATTGGAGCTACTAGCCTATTTGATCTCCTTATGTATTGTGTGAGCTTTGTCCCATTTACAATACTTCTTAAGCTCCAATTTCTCTGTAGTATTTTTCTTATTTTTATTGGTGGCGTAATTTCTTCTTTTGCATTCTGTGCATTCTAATGTAACAAGTACTCTCAACGTATTCTCCTTTGATATATATTTATAAAATCAACAGTTGGTCAATTTATCATGGTTGAAAGGCAGTGTCAAACAATATTTTCCTAGAAATCCTCTAGTTTATCTAAAAATATTGCTTGAGCTAAAAAAGTGATAGGAAGTGTAAGAATAAATCCTATATAAAAAAACATTAAACCCAACAAATTTAATATTAAAAAAATTAAATAAAAAACAAAAACTGCTAAAATATCTTTTTTTACAACAAGAAAATTTTGTTTAAAACTATTAATTGGTCCCATTTGATATTTCACCATAAAAAAGTTAATAAACGAGAAAAACAAAAGAAAAATAAAAACAACAATAAATAACCAAGCCAATGCAAACAAATCAGGGAGTCCAGTATTAACAGCAAAAAACATAAAAAATCTATGAAGAAGATAAAATACAATTATTGAAAATAAATATAATACAAAAAAATTAAAAATGAGGTTCCATTGACTAAAAAGATCCTTAATTGTGATTTCTTCTGATTGACTCAATTTAACAACAATTTTCGTAATTCCGAGAAAAAACAAGCAAAAGAAAAAAAGGTTTAATAATGAAGTAATTAAACCAATCAATAAACTATTAATAGCTAGATTGCTTAGATATGTAAGTAATTCTAAAAATAAATAAACGCCACCAAAAATACCAATTAAAAAAACAATATTTTTTTTAACTATTTGCCAACTTTGAAAATAAATATTAAATATTTTAGATAACACTTTGTCCCCTCTAAAAAAACAGTTTACCAAAAATATTGTTTTGTGGCAAAAGATTCGCGAATGAACGGTGTCAACGCAAAGTAGAAATGTCACCCTTTCTCCAAAGTAGAAATGTCCCTTTTATTAAAATCAAGCAAGTTGTTTTTTCATTAACATAAGTTTATATGAGCGTTGTTTGTATGGGTGAGAATTGGG
>JAQWCF010000010.1 GCA_028706105.1 Candidatus Margulisiibacteriota bacterium | reverse complement strand
ACGAGAACTACCACATCGCAAGTGCGCAGAAGTATCTCAACGGGGTGTACTTCATGGAACCGCATCCGCCCCTCGGCAAGCTCCTGATCGCACTGATATTAAGAAAAATGTCTTTCTCGTCTTTGGAATCAAATTGATATTCATGCTTTTCCTTCTGCTGATTCCCCTGATTAAACCCTGCCCCGCCAGACATCACATTAATGCCTGAGCCTGCAGCTTGCACAGGAATATCTAGCTTTTCTCTAGCCAGACCATAGTCTTTCATAAATGCTTCCATCGCTGTCTGAGCCCACTCTTCTGTTACCTTTGGGTTATTAGTAATAGAGTTTAAATCATTCACCTTTGATTCGAAATCTCTTATCTTATCTACCTTCGTTTTGGATGGGTCGATAGATTCCTGTGTAACAAATTGCTCCATTTCTTCAATCGAAAAATTAGCTAAATCTTTACTAGCAAAATACATCGCTTTATTAACCATACCTTGGAAATTATCATCAAACCCGCCGAAGTCCTGCCCGCCTAACAATAAATTAGATACAAAGTAATCGGTGAACTTATTGAGGCGAGTATCTGCGGTTAAGGAATCCAATTTATTGCCAACACTTAACTGCTTTTGAATAATTGCGTCTCCAATTTTACCTCTTATCTCTTGCTTAATCGTCTTCTTGACTGCTTGCTGAACATCCTTTATCTGTCTGGATGTAAGACCAAATTCTTTTAATAATTCTTCCTCGTTTTTCATAAGACCGTCTAAGTCTTTGTTCGGAAGCATCAAAAACTTTCTATAGTGGTCAGTATATTTTGTAATCAACTCGTCCCTAGGTGGCTTTGTCTCTTGAGGCTGTACCTGCTCTCGAATTTCGCTAATAGCTTTTGAGTCAGCAGACGCCTCTTCTACTTCCATGCGCCCTTCTCTAGCAATAGAAACTTGTCCTACCTTTGCTTCTTTTTGTTGTACTTCGTCAACATCAACTTCTTCAATTTCATCAACGACGTTTTCGTCTTCAACAGACTCTTCCACTTCTGCCCTAGCTTGTTGCTTGAGCTTGCTAATTGCCATCGTGTCATCATCATCAATTACCTCTTGTTGGTTTTGTCTATTTTTCCCACTATTGTCTTGATCTTGGTCTTCTTGGAAATACTTACCTCTCTCGTCGCTATTAAGCACTGGTTCTTTCTGCTCAGCTTCTTTTGTTTTATCTGCTCTATCTGGCGCAACTTTATTTCTTATTCCAGTTTTTTCTTCAAAAATCTGCTTTTCCAGTTTTTCTGCTTTATCTGCCTTGGCATTGTCGTCTTCGGTTTTAGTCATTTCTTTTCTCAAGGCTGCGGCTGCCTGACTTTGAGTAACAGCATCCGTCATATTCATCATTCTGGCTTGAGTGCTCAGAACAACCTCATCGTTCTTCATAGAATCTTTGCCAAAAAGTAACTTGAGCTCTCCCATAAGATCTACATTTTTACTTCCCTTATCACCACTAAATAAAATATCGCTTTCTGAACCAGCTACTTTATGAATAAAATCTTTCAGCAATTCTTGCTTAGCATCTTTCTCGTTACCTTTTAGAATATGTTGTAATGCCGAGGTGGTTTCTTTTGACTTGGCAGTATCCTTTGTTCCCTTTGACTGATCCGAGGCTTCCTCTTGGGCGCTTAATACAAGCTTCTGCAAAGTATCTGTGTTTACGTCTATCTTGCTATTGCTATTGATTGAAGAGCTATTAACGCTCTGACTATTAGATAATCCACCCTGCTCCATTATTTAAACTCCTCTATTGTCCTGATGTAACTTGAGTGTTGGCACGAAGAATATGCTCTCTATTTTCCTGTGATTCACTGCTATCATATATATTAGATAGTCTTCTTTGATGAGCGTCTATTCTGCGCTCGACGTTTTTCATCATAGAATTTAACTTTGTTATCTTCATATCTACTTCGTTAACGTCAATTGTTTCTGAGTTTTTATTGTCAGAAACAAAGACAGAAACTCTCGCAGGAGACTTTTTCCCTTTATTAAATTTTCCCCTCATACTCATGTTTTTCTACCCCCAATATCAAATACACACAATCATAGCTATCTACATAGTAATATCGCCAAAAATTGCATACTTTATTCATTCGAATATACTGATGCATGGAAATAACAACAATATTCGATTTTTCGTTACTTTTATGACGTCATTTTTTGTCATTATTTAAAAAGCTCCCAGCAGAACATCTTCGTACATGTTATAATCTTTTTTATGAAAAAAATAACCATTTATGCAGATGGCTCATGTAGTGGCAACCCAGGCCCAGGCGGTTGGGGCGCGTTGCTTATCTATGAAGGACACGTTAAAGAGCTTAGTGGCGGATCAGAACAAACAACTAATAATATTATGGAGCTTACAGGAGTGATTGAGGCACTAAAGTCACTCAAAGAACCATGCCAAGTAGAAATCTATTCTGATAGTAAATATGTTATCCAAGGAATCACAGAGTGGATTCATGACTGGAAAGTTAGAGGCTGGAGAAACGCAGCAAAAAAACCCGTTAAAAACAAAGAACTTTGGATGGAACTAGAAGCAGTTGTAAGTAAACACAAAACAAATTGGCATTGGGTCAAAGGTCATGCAGATAACCCTTATAACAATCGCTGTGACGAACTGGCGGTCAGTGAGACTGAACGCTACAAACAATATTTAGTTATCTGAAAAGTTTTTTCTTTAGTCATTCCCGCGGTGCCGAAGGCCTAGACTTGCGTTAGACGGGAAGCTATATTCATTATTAGTTGCACTAACTTGGCTTATTAAAAAGTAAACTTTTGGATTTCTTTTTTAATAAGAAATTAAAGAACTAACTCGCTCAAAAAAGGAGCCAACTTGTCTTTCTCAGAGAGAAAGGGCTCATCGATTGGCCAATTAATTGCTATTTGTGGATCATTCCAAGCAACTGAAAATTCATGAGCAGGCGAGTATACAGCAGAACACTTATATTCAAACTTTGCATAATCGCTAACTACACAAAACCCATGACCAAATCCTTTGGGAATAAATAACATCTTTTTATTGCTCTCTGATAAGCTAACACCGACCCATTCACCAAATGTCCGAGAATCTCTTCTTAAATCAACAGCGACATCAAAGACCTCTCCTTCTGCGACCCTAACTAATTTATCTTGGGCAAAAGGCTCTGCTTGCAAATGAATTCCTCGAAGAATACCTTTCTTAGAATAACTAAAATTATCTTGAACAAACTCAACTTCTATTCCATTTTTTAAAAAAACATCCTGGCGATATGTTTCAAGAAAATAGCCTCTCTCGTCACCAAAAACATGGGGTTCAATCTCTATTACGCCTGGAATTGAAGTATTAATAAATTTCATATGCTTTATTATACTATTAACGGGCATCTTTCGCACCTCAATCAGCAAATACGACTATTTAATACTTTATTTGAACTTTTGTAGACTAAAACTCACAATATATCCTTAAATCTTTTGTTAGAAAAAATAAACCATAGTATAATACTTTTAACTAAAGAGGATTATATATAACTTATGTTAACAAAAAAGAATAAAAAATTAGTATATATTAAAAAAGACGCTTCTTTTGATGGAATAATCGAAAGTTCCGATAATATTTATCTTGAGGGAAATATTTCTGGCGAAATCAAAACAGAAAAAGATGTTTACGTATTAAAGGGCGCAATTTTGAACTCAAACCTTACTGCGGAAAACATTCAAGTGTTTGGTGCAATTAAAGGAAACCTTACTGCAAAAAAAAGAATTATTATTAATGAAGCTGCTCGAGTTTATGGAAACATCAATTGCGAAAGTCTTCGGCTCCTGGAAGGAGCTTGTTATAGCGGCAAAATGGAAGTAACGGTATTTTCAAACAAATGAAATTTAATTTATTAAAAGAAAACCCTATTTTTGTTCTTTTACTCGGTCTTTGTCCAACCCTTGCTGTTACAACCTCTGTAATCAACGCTTTAGGAATGGGGTTGTCAACCCTGTTTGTCCTTCTTGGCTCAAACATCATTATCTCAATAATTAGAAAATCTATACCTAAAGAAATTAGAATACCTGTCTTCATAACTGTCATCGCGGCATTTGTTACAATTATCCAAATGTTGCTTGCTGGCTACGCGCCTGAAGTAAACAAATCGTTAGGAATTTACATACCTCTTATTGTTGTAAACTGTATTATTTTAGGCAGAGCAGAAGGGTTTGCGTCCAAAAATAATGTCGTTGCTTCTATTGGTGATGCAATTGAAAAAGGATTAGGTTTTATGCTTGGACTATTGATACTTGGTTCCTTAAGAGAAATTTTAGGAAATGGAACCCTCTTCAATTTTGCAGTTCTTCCCAAAAGTTATATGCCAATGATTATTATGGTTTTACCTCCTGGAGCCTTTCTTTCTCTTGGCTTGGTGCTTGCTGTTATTAATAAATATAAAGACAACTAAAGATGAAATACAATAAACTTTTTACAGAAAATTTAAAAACAGAAAAAGCGCCAGAGGCGGATATACTCTATATCCCAGCCTGCCAACATATTGGTGCTGCGGCCAAAATAATTGTCAAAAAAGATGATGAAGTAAAAGTTGGTCAACTTCTCGCAGAAGCTAATGGATACTGTTCGGCAAATATTCATTCAAGCGTTTCAGGTAAAGTTCTAGATGTAAAACCACATATTCATACTAATGGCTCCAAGGTTATGACTGTCGTAATTGAAAATAACAAAAAATATCAAGCAATCAAAACTGAACCAATTAAAAACTTCAAATCACTTACGAAAGAAACATTAATAAACAAAATCAAAGAATTTGGAATTGCTGGACTTGGCGGAGCAACCTTCCCAACCCATGTTAAACTAGAGACCACTAAACCAATACAAGAACTTATCATAAATGGTGCAGAATGTGAGCCATATCTTACTGCTGACCATCGACTAATGCTAGAAGACACAAAAATGTTCTATGTTGGACTAGAAATAGTTCAGCACATTTTGAATCCAGAAAAAATTTATATAGGCGTTGAGGACAATAAATTGGACTGTGTTAAATCCCTAAAAACATATGGTATTCATTTCAATAATTTAGAAATACGTCCACTTCCAACAAAATATCCTCAAGGAGCAGAAAAGATACTTGTGAAAAATATTACAGGCAAAAATGTTCACAAACTTCCAATAGATGTTGGCTCAGTTGTTTTAAATGTTGGGACTATAACTCAAATTGGAAAATCCTTCACAACTGGCATGCCCCTAATTGACAGAATTGTTACTCTCAGTGGCGAACTATTAGAAAAAAAACATAACTATAGGGTCAGAATAGGCACCCCCTTTAAGACTTTATTGCCCGACCTCTCTTATTTAGGAAATCAGGAATATAAAATAATCGCGGGTGGACCGATGATGGGAACAGCGCAATATGACATTAATGTACCTGTATTAAAAGGAACATCTGGTATACTAGTAATTCCCAATAACTCCAAACCTGAAGGCGACTGCATAAGATGTGGAACTTGTATTGATAATTGTCCTGTTGGACTTTTACCAATAGTTGCCGCAAAGAAGGGATTGCAAGCAATAGACTGTATGGAGTGTGGACTTTGCTCTTATAATTGTCCTGCAAATGTAAACTTAGTTCAAAGAATAAGACTACAAAAAAATAAAATAAAAAAAATAGCCTGCGAGTGTAAAAAATGAATATAGTAGTAACAGCTTCACCACATATCAGAGATTGTCAAACAACTAACAAAGTAATGCTTAATGTAATTTTAGCCTTGATTCCAGCCTCCTTTGTTGGTGTTTTTCTTTTTGGAATACAAGCACTTAACATCATCGTTTCGTCTATGGCCTTTGCCATAATCATTGAATATGCAATCAATAGAATCAAAAAAGAAAAAACAACTATTTATGATGGTTCCGCAGCTCTTACTGGATTATTATTAGCATTAACGCTTCCTCCCTCTATGCCAATCTGGATGGTTTTTATTGGAAACTTAGTAGCTATTGGCATTGCTAAACATACCTTCGGAGGATTAGGGCATAACATTTTTAATCCAGCTGCCGTAGGAAGGGCCTTCCTTTTTGTTGCGTATCCTGTTGCGATGACAACTTGGATGTCCCCCTCTTCTTGGTTCGGCTCCAGTGCAATAACAACAGCGACAGCACTGGCTAAAGAAGCTCCATTTTTAGTGTCAACATCTCAACTATTCATGGGCAGTATCCCCGGTTGTATTGGCGAAACATCTGCTTTTGCTCTTCTATTAGGTGCAGGATGGTTATTCTATAAAAAAATATTAGATTGGAAAATCCCTGTCAGTTTCTTTGGAACCATTTTTATTTTCTCACTTATCACTCAAACCAATCCTTTTTTCCATTTATTTGCTGGTGGGGTTATGCTCGGTGGACTTTTTATGTTAACAGACTACGTAACTTCTCCTGCTACAAAGCATGGAAGAATATTGTTTGGAATTATTGCTGGCATTCTTGTAATGAGTCTTAGATTATTTAGCAACCTGCCAGAAGGAATGAACTTTAGTATCCTCTTGGTAAACATTATGGTTCCAGTGCTAGACAAAATAGGGATTTTCATCCACTTGAAACTTTATAACAAAAAATTTGGAATAAAATCATAATGAAAAAAGCTGTTCTCTTAGCACTATATATGACGGTTATAACACTAATCTGTGGTAGCATACTTTTTTACATGAATGACCTTACCACACCTCTAATTCTTAGCCAAATTGAAAAAGAACAAAAATCTGCGCTTACTAAAGTAATGCCAAAAGCAACAGAATTCACACTCCAAGCAGACAATCTTTACCAAGGATTAAATAAAGACAAACAACTTTGTGGCTATGTTTTTAAAGTTACACCTATTGGTTATGGCGGAGAAATTAGCATGCTTGTTGGCATTTCTAACGGTATTGTAACTGGGATTTCCATTCTGAGCTTATCCGAAACTCCTGGACTTGGAGCAAAAGCTAACGAAGCATCTTTTCAACAACAATTCATAGCTAAATCTATAGAAGATGCCTTTGTTGCTAAAAAAGATGTACAAGCAATAACTGGTTCAACTGTAACAAGCCAAGCAGTTGCTGACGGAATAAAAACAGCAATTACTAATTATAAAAAAATTACTGAAACTAAGGAGTAATTTAATGATAGAAACATCTCTAAAAATAACTGTGGCAGGAATAAGAGGGGAAACTAACCTTTCGCTTCTTCCAGCAACTGCATTGAAGTTTGCTGAAATTTTTGGCACTATCATGAAGAAAGGCACAATTGTCCTTGGAACAGACACAAGGCTGAGCACTCTTCCTTTTAAGTCAGCAGTAATAGCAGGACTATCCGCCACTGGGTGTAATATTATTGATATTGGGATTGTTTCCACTCCTACGACCCAAATCATGGTAAAAAAGTTAAAAGCCCAAGGTGGCATCATGATTACCGCTTCACATAACCCCATACAATGGAATGGACTTAAGTTTATTTGCGATAAGGGCATCTTTTTTGATGAAGAACAAATGCAAGAAATATTTGATTTATATGATAGCTATAACGATGACCTGAAAAAATCTAATACTAATGAAGAATTTGTGAACAAAAAAACAATTAACTATGTTGACGTAAAATCACTTGGCAATATAACCTCTTATGCTTCTGCTGCAGAAGAACATATAGATCACCTTCTTAAAAGTGTTAATGTGGAATTAATTAAAAAATCTGGATTAAAAGTTGTAATCGATAGTTGCAACGGCTCAGGTGCGATCTTAAACCCGATATTATTTAAAAAACTAGGGATTAAGTTCATTAACATAAACAGCGCTCCTGATGGCAACTTTACCCGAGGACCAGAGCCCTTACCAGAAAACATAACCCTATTAAGAGAAAAAGTTTTAGAAGAAAAAGCAGATATAGGTTTTGCCCAAGATGCAGACGCTGATAGGCTAGCAATTGTAAACGAAAAAGGTCAAGCAATTGGGGAAGATTACACCCTTGTTCTTGTGATGAAATATCTATTACAAAGACACCCTAACCCAGCAGGAAAAATTGTTGCTACAAACCTTTCTACATCCAAGGCCTTTGATGATGTCGCAGAATTATACAAAACCAAGGTTGTTAGAACAAAGATTGGTGAAGTTAATGTTTCCAAAGTTCTCTTACAAAAAGGTGCAATTATTGGAGGGGAAGGTAACGGAGGAGTGATCATTCCTGAAATTGGTCTTGGCAGAGACTCCTTTGCGGGAATTGCTTTTATGCTCGAATACCTTGCAACCACAAAAATGAAAGTTTCTGAGATCGTTAACACTGTTCCTCGTTATGAAGTTGTCAAAACTAGCAAGAGACTTTCCTCCCAAGAAGAAGTTGCTTATATTTTAGAAAAAGTTAAAAAAACATTTGCAGGCGAAACCATGGACATACAGGATGGCGTTAAAGTAATTTTTGAAAACTCATGGTTGCATGTAAGAGCTTCCAATACTGAACCTATTATCCGTTATTTTGCTGAAGCAAAAACAAAAGATATTGCACAATCTCTTATCAATAAAGTTTTTTAGGGTAAAATTAATAATATGAACAAAAAACAATTAAGAGAAAAAATTCTATTACAAAGAAGAGCACTTACTGCTCCAGAAATTGAACTTCGTTCAAACAAAATTATTAAAAATTTAATGGAATATATTGAAAGCATTAACTATAACACCATCGCTTTCTATTATCCTATTTATAATGAAGCTGACATCCGCCCTTTGTATGATTTTTGCTGGAATAACAATAAAAATGTTTTGCTTCCCTACGCATACAAAAATGGAAATATGGAATTTAAATTATTTGAGAAAAAATCTTTTCTTAAAAAAGATGATTATGGGATACCTTCACCAAAAACTGAGAGTATCTTCCCCGCCGACCTTATAGACATAATCGTTGTCCCTTGTGTCGCTTGTGATAAAAATAATAATCGGATGGGTTATGGCGCTGGTTTTTATGATAGGTTTTTAGGTAAAACCTCAGCTATCACTATTGGAATTTGTTTCGATTTTCAGCTACTGTATCAAATTCCAACTACTAATAATGACAAAAAATTAGCAGCAATTATCACTGATTAATTTTATTGCCAAGATGGAGCTATTGCATTATGATTAAATTTTTACTATACTACCAAAGGCACATAGGTGTCATACAGAAGGAGATTGTCCTTGACTATTATAATAAATGACCAGCTCTGCATTGGTTGCGGGGTTTGCGCTGCAATGGATGAAGAAATTTTTGTAATGGATGAAGAAAGCGGTTTAGCAAAAGTACGTTCTCAAAACATTAAGAATAAAGAGCTACTCGAAGAAATAATAGATACCTGTCCAGTAAATGCTATTTCAATAATAGAATAATATTTACTTTGTAGCACTATTTATTTAACATTGAATAAGGGAGATTAAAGACAACAATGGAATTCAGTACAGAATTAAATACAGACGAACCTTTCAGCTCAGGATTAGTAACACCAGAAGATATTCTACAAGTTATTGCTAACCCAGAAAATAATCTTGACCAACTTGAATCATTTATTGATGAACATCAAATTGATATTGTTGATCAAGAACCAGAAAACCAAGGGTTAGACGGCGAAGAAGCTGCTCTCCTAAAAGCTGAAATTGAACAAAGAGAAGCTGAAAAGGTTAAAACATCTGACGTAGTTAAGATGTATTTAAAAGAAATTGGAAAAGTTGACTTGCTTTGCCTTAAAGATGAACAAAGTATTGCAAAAAGAGTCGCAGAAGGTGATCCGATTGCGAAAAAGGAACTAATCGATGCTAATTTAAGATTAGTTGTGAGTATTGCCAAAAAATACATCGGCAGAGGCATGGCTTTCCTTGACCTGATACAAGAAGGAAATATTGGACTAATCAGAGCTACCGAGAAATTTGATTATACCAAGGGTTATAAATTTTCTACATATGCTACTTGGTGGATTAGACAAGCTATCACAAGAGCCATTTCTGACCAATCAAGAACAATTAGAATACCGGTGCATTTAGGTGAAACAATGAGCAAGCTCAGAAAAGCTTCAAGACACTTAATGCAAGAATTAGGGAGAAAACCAACTGAAGAAGAAGTAGCAGAATATATGGAGATGCCTATCGAAAAAGTTAGAGACATTTTCCGTTCTTCTTTAACTCCAATCTCACTAGAAACACCTATTGGTGACGAAAGTGACAGCTCAAAACTTGGAGACTTTGTCAAAGATGACAAAACAGAATCTCCTGAAGCTAGTCTTTATCGAACACTTCTGAGAAAAGATTTAGATGAAATAATGCAAGAACTTTCTGAAAGAGAAAGAATGGTTATTAAATTAAGATTTGGACTTGTGGATGACAGACCAAGAACACTAGAAGAAGTTGGAAAAGTATATGATGTAACAAGAGAAAGGATTCGACAAATAGAGGCCAAGGCTATTAAAAAGCTACGACACCCTTCGCGTCTTAAAAGACTTAAAGGTTATCTTAAAGAGGAAGTCTAGCCTTGAAGATACAAATAGGTCTTACACACCAAGAACGCAATCTTTTCAATAAAGAACTTAATCAACACATTGGTTTCATAGAAAATAGTTTAATCGAATTAGAGCAAGGTTACCAAAAGGAACTTATAGAACAGCTATTTCGTAGTTTCCATACAATCAAGGGCAATGCTGGCATGATTGGTTATACAAGCATGCAAGAAGTGTCGGCAGAAACAGAACATGTCTTACAGCATTTCAGACAAAATGACATTACTCTAACCGAAGAATCGAACGAAGCGCTCTTTACTGCTGTAGATTACATCAAAAATCTTACTAAAAACCTCTCCAAATCATCATTTGATGTTAGTGACTCTATGCACAATGAAGTCCTTGAAATAATTAGAAAATCATTACCTTCACAAGAAACAAATGCTTCATTAAAAACAAATGAGCTCACACAAAAAGAAGAATCTCCAGCTAACTTGAATGCTACAGTTGATGGTATTTCTTTAGAAATATATCTTAATAAAGAAGCAGAAATGCCGGCGGTAACTTTTTATCAAGTTATTCATTTAATTGAAGAAAATAAAATCCAATTTGAATCAAATCCAACTACAAATGATATAAAAAATGGCAAGTCGGCAGAAATTCTACACATAAAATTATTAAAAACGCTAACTAACGAAGAAATCAATACACTATTAAGAGAAATAGCTATAATTGATGACATCCAGTTTGTTAAAAAAATATTCAACGTCAAAAAAAGGGAAAAAAATAAAGGAAACTTAGAAGTAAGGGAAATAAAAAACACCAAAGAAGAACTAAGTGAAGTGCAGATTGACATAAGTCAACTTGATGACCTAATTAATCAATTAGGAGAAATCATAATCAATAGGAATCAAATCGCAGATGCACTCACCGCGCTTGAAGAAAAATATCCACTGGATAATGACTTCGTTAAACTATCTGAAACAACAAGCAAACTTTGGAAATCTTCGTATCGTCTACAATCTCTACTACTCAACATCAGGTCAATCCCCTTACATAGTGTTCTAGATAAATATCATAGATTATCTAGAGAAATAGCAAAAAAAATTAATAAAAAAATTAGGCTAGAAATAACAGGTCAAGAACTTAAACTAGACAGAATTATCCTGAACTATCTTAATGATATTCTAATCCACCTAGTCCGTAACTCTATTGACCATGGAATAGAATTACCTGAAGACAGAAAAAACATAGGAAAAGACTCTACGGGTACAATCAAAATAATAGCAGAACACAAAAACAATAAAGCTATCTTCCTCTTATCTGATGACGGCAAGGGCCTTGATGCAGACGTAATAGTAAAAAAAATAATAGACAAAAAAATACTCTCTAAAGAAGAAACACTGGAGCTTACAAAAGAACAGATTTTTGATTATATTTTTCATCCTGGTTTTTCAACAAAAGAAAATGTATCGGACATTTCCGGCCGTGGTGTTGGAATGGATGTTGTAAAAAACACTATCCAAAAACTCGGTGGAGGAATAACTCTATCAAGCGAAAAGAACAAAGGAACAACCTTCAAAATAACACTTCCCTTAACAATGGCTATTATTAAAGGGCTGATAACGGAAATAGACAAAAAAATATTCATTATTCCAATAACTTATATTGAAGAAATTATTGATATAGCCGACTACGAAACAAAACCCATTCACAATCATCCTCACATTATTTTTAGAGAAGAAGTTATTCCTGTTTTCCATCTTAAAGAATTATTCTTTAAGAAAAAAACAACTATCACTAACCATACAAAGGGAGTTGTTTTGTCTTTCTCAGATAAAAGCATTATACTAATAGTTGATAAAATTATTGATGAACAAGAAATTGTTATCAAAAATATAGATTTTGTTGATCAACTTTATTACCTTATTCACTCGGCAACAATTTTAGGAACAGGAGATATAGGATTAATTTTAGATATTTCATCATTGTTTGATGAGATAAAAAGAAAGTATAATCTACATTAAAGATGAAAATATTAATTTGTGATGATTCTAACTATGTAAGAAACAAACTATCTTCTTTTTTGAAAGATTACGGCTTTATAATATTTGAAGCGGAGAACGGACAAATGGCTATTGAAAAGTGCACTAAACACGAGCCTGACATCGTTATAATGGACATTATTATGCCAATTATGGATGGCATAACTGCTATGAAAGAAATCAAGAAAACAATGAAAATTCCTGTGGTTGTTCTCTCCAACATTGGACAACAAACGCAAATAATCGAAGCGCTACAACAAGGAGCGGACGAATATATTGTAAAACCTTTTGACCCAGGCAAGCTTCTGGCTGTGATAGAAAAATACCAAGCCCAAAAAGTTTCTAATGATTAATTTTGAAATCTTTATGCTGATGATAATAATCTCCAGCATTATTTTGTTAGTTATTCCAACTTTTTTAGCGTTGCTCCTTAATAAAAAAACCCCTCTTTCTCCAAAATATCTGTCGCTGGGGATGTTGCTTTCTGTTATCACAATACTAAAGCTTCCTTTCCTTGCTTTTGCTTCCAATCAACCACTGATTGTCGCCACAATAATAAGTTCATTTTTCTACATATTGGCTGAATCCTTAGTTAGAGTTTATTTGCATCGCAGACACTCTCATCAAACCATCAACAACATTCTGAGCATTGCACTTGGCTATGTATCCCTGAAATTTGTTGCTATTTTTCTTTTTCAGCTCTATAACTTTATCCAACTAAGCGTTTCTTCTAGTAAATACCCAGAACTATTCGTTGAAAGCATGCAGAATGTTGATACAAATATTTTATATATCGGACAAGTGTTTCATTCTGCATATATTTTTCTTTATTGCCTACTCTTGTTGTTATTTATTGTCATAGAGTGCAAGCAAGTCAAACACTTTATAAAGATTGAAATACTCTTCTTCACCATTAATTTTTTAATTATTTGTCTAATGACAACGATGAATATTCTTTCAACTTATCCTGCTTACTTTAATATCTATTTTTATTTTAATATTTTCCTGTTAACACTATTTATTACTGCTCTTGTTCTAATCTACCAGTTTACGACAAATGTTAACTCCAAAAGAACTTGAAGTAATAAGTAAAACCCTTTCTAAAGGAGGAATAATAGGATTACCAACTGACACGGTATATGGTCTAGCTTGTGATGCTTACAACCTTGATGCTATAAAAAAAATTACAGATTTTAAAGAAAGAGATGACTCCAAACATTACGTGTTACAGATAGCTAAGCTTGAGCAACTAAAGGATATTGTTGCACCGCTTTCAGAATATCAAATGAATATTCTAAATAAATTTTGGCCTGGGGAAATAACGTTCATTTTCCAAAAATCAGCTACTGTTTCTTTGCCATACCTTCATGATACCGTAGGAGTTAGGATACCGAATCATGCAAGCACACAAGCTATCCTTAGTTACTATAAAAATCCGCTTGTGGTAACTAGCCTCAATAAGTCAGGGAAAGTCGCAGCTACTTGCTATAAAGAAATTGATAACAATCTTCTCAAGAAGCTAGATTACCTTGTAGTTGAACACAACAAAGGATCGCAAGTTGCCTCAACAATTGTGGACCTTACTAAAAGCAAACCAACAATTATCAGACAAGGCAAAGTAGTCTTTGCTTGAAACACGCTTGTTCTCTATGTTAATCCTGCTATAATAAATCACATAAAATTTAAATGGTGGAAAATGAAAATATTAATTGTTGATGATAATAAAGATATTCTTCTATTGGTAAAAACAATACTTGAATTGTCTAATTTTGATGCTACCACCGTTGATAACGGTAAAGACGCATTGGCTCTTTGCAAAAAAAATCAATACTCCCTAATTTTCTTAGACCTAATGATGGATGGTATGGATGGTTACACTGTTGTTAAAGAACTTCGAAAAAATACAGACTACCAACAAACTCCAGTCATAGCACTTACAGCAAAAGCATACCATAAAGACAAAGAAACCGTTCTTGCAAACGGCTTCACTGATCATTTATCTAAACCCTTCCGTACGGAAGACATTTTAAATGCTACAAAAAAATATTCTAATTAAAACTCTTTAAAGCTTCTTCTTCGTTATTAAAAATATCTATTTTCTTAGAAATTTTTGTTATATCAAGAACTCTTTTAACGTCAATATTTGGATTTAATATCCTTAATTGTCCGTCTTTTTCAACAACTTGTTTATAACTGTCAAAAATTGCTCCTAGCCCCGAGGAGTCAACATAACTTACATTTTTTAGCTGTAAAATTAATTTGTTTTTACCCTTACTTAACTCTTCTTCTACCGCTTCGATAAGTAAATAATTATTATCTACATCTAGTTCAACATCACCACTAACCGTATTCCCGGATTTATTTGCACCAAGACTTAATATAACAATATTATTTTTAACTTCTTTTTGAATTTCTAACACTTAATATCCCTCCTAACAATCTTATAAACTTAATACTTAGCTTTAATTATATAGCATATGCATCACAAAAACAATTAAACTACACCCTTTTTATTATCATCACAGTGAAATCATCATGTGCTGGCAAGCCTTCTGAATAAACAAAAACTTCTTCATAAATTTTCTGAACTAGATCTCCAGCAGAAAGATGTTTGTTCTTTAGCAGAAATTTCTTAAATCTTTCTTCCCCATAATCTTGATGATAGATGTTTCTTGCTTCTGTTACACCATCCGTAAAAACACAGGCAATATCGCCCTCCTTCATATGAATAATCTCTTGCTCATACTCAGAATCCTTAAATGCTCCTAAAGGCAATCCCCCTTCATCAAGTACGCGAAATTCATCAGTTTGATAATCCAAAAATAACGGGTTTTCATGTCCGGCATTCGCATAACAAAAAGTCTTTTTTTCGTCATCCAATATACCATAAACTGATGGAATGTAGTTTTTGACACTCTTATTCAAATATAGATTTAGGCTTATCTTAGAAAACATATCCTTGGGGTCTTTGTCATCAACAACAGATGTTTGCATGACGCCCTTAAAGAAAGCCATGATAAGAGCTGCTGGTATGCCTTTTCCCACAATATCTGTCATCGTTATCCCTAGCCTATTCTCATCTAACTGAAAAAAATCGTAATAATCGCCACCAATCGCCCTAGCAGGAACAGAAGTTGCAGCAATATCAAAATTCTTTAAATGAGGTTCTATTTTGGCCTGCATACTTTTTTGAATATTATGAGCTACCTGTAAATCTTTTTTCACCATTTGTTCTTGTAAGGTTTGTTCATGCAATTTATTGTTTTCAATTGAAGAGGAGGCTAATGAAGCAATTGTTTCTAAAATAGAAATATCATTATTTGTAAATTTTTCTTTTTTAAACTCTGTTCGTATTAAAATCAAAGCACCTACAGTTTTCCCTCTTTCAACTAAAGGAATGACTAGTAGCTCAGGCAAAATAAGATCAATTAATTCATGGCTACTAGTTTTGGATACCTTTAAAGAATCAAACTTCATTATTTTTGGTTCTTTCTTCAAAATATCCAATAAACACCCTTTGCCTTCTATATAAATCCGTTCAACACTATAAGGAAAATCCATCACAAACTCGCTAGAACTATTTACTGGTTCAATCTCCATACTATTCCAGCTAGCCTTAATCTTAAATTCCTCTGTTTTTTCTTCTTTTATTAAAACACAGCCCAATCTAGCTTTCGCATGTTTCAAAACAATGTCACCTAAAATTGAAAGCATATCGTCAAGATTAATAATAGAATACATCATCTCTCGCGCCTCATTTATTGCTTCCAGCTTTTTATTTAAAAGAATTTTATATTTATTTGCTATAACAAAAAATCGTTCTTGAAACATCCATCCTGCGAAATCGTATGTTTGAGTCTGCCAAGGAAGCTCCTCGTCTTGATAGACAATCATCGCTCCATGCAATTGCTCATCCAGAACCATTGGATACACTTTAATCTTATCAAGCATAAAGCCAAGGTTGTCTTTTTCTTCTCTTTCTTCAATATAAATCTGGATATTTCTGCTTGTAAAACTATAACCTGTTGCGTTTTCTATACGCTCAACAATCTTGTCTTTAGCCATATTAAGCAACTCCGCTGGGTATTCACTTATACCATACAAAACAGCTCGATTGAACTCATTTATTGTCAAAAAAGCCGTCAGTGGAGTAATCATCATTCTATCGTTTAGAAACTTTAAAATAACGCTAGCTAAGTCCTCTTCTGACTTAGATTGCTCAACCTGATTTTTTAAATGATGAATATCTTCTAATAAATTGCCTATCATTACACAAAACTCCTCATATCTATTCTATAGTAAACTTTAACTCACAGGAATAGTTATCTTCAATACTAACACCATCCTATATACTCCTTTATCTTTATACCTAAACCATCTATAATATTACCCTATTAAAAAAAAATTAAACACAGGAGAATTATAATGAGAAAAAGACATGAATGTGTATTTACCTCAGAAAGCGTTTCTGAAGGACATCCAGACAAGATGGCAGACCAAATAAGTGATGCAATATTAGATGCTTGCTTAGCGCAAGACCCTGAGTCTAGAGTTGCCTGTGAAACTATGATTAAAACAGGAATAGTCATTATTTCAGGAGAAATCACAACCAGGGCTGTTATTAATTATGAAGAACTAGTCAGAAGAACTGTGAAGGAAATTGGATATGCTGATTCTAGTGACGGCTTTGATTATAAAACCTGTGCGGTAATGAATGCGATTGGTCAGCAATCTCCTGATATCTCTCAAGGAGTAACAGAAGGAGCGGGGCTATACAGAGAACAGGGTGCTGGCGACCAAGGAATCATGTTTGGCTATGCAAGCAACGAAACACCAGAACTTATGCCTCTACCAATTATGCTCTCTCACAAGTTGTTAATCAAATTAACTGAGCTTAGAAAAACAAAAGTATTGCCATATTTAAAGCCAGACAGTAAATCACAGGTTTCTGTCCATTATGATGAAAATGGTCCAAAAGGCATTGACGCTATTGTTGTTTCCACGCAACACAGTGAAGATGTGACTCTTGAACAATTAAGAAAAGACATCATTGAAAAGGTCATTAAAACAACCATTCCAAAAGAATTGTTAAAAGACATTAAAGATGAGAATATTTTCATTAATCCTACTGGCAGATTTGTTATTGGCGGACCGATGGGTGACTGTGGATTAACGGGAAGAAAGATTATCGTCGATACATATGGCGGAATGAGCCGTCATGGTGGTGGAGCTTTTAGTGGCAAGGATCCTTCAAAAGTAGATAGATCCGCAGCTTACGTAGCAAGGTATATTGCTAAAAATTTAGTAGCAGCTGGACTTGCCGATAAATGTGAAATCCAACTTGCCTACGCAATTGGTAAAGCCGAGCCAGTTTCTATTTTTGTTGAAACATTCGGAACAGGAAAAATGTCAGAAGAAAAAATAACAGATCTAATTTATAAGCATTTCCCGTTAAAACCTAAAGATATTATTGATACCTTTAAACTAAAGAGACCAATATATGAAGCAACCGCAAAATATGGTCACTTCGGAAGAGACATCTTTCCATGGGAAAAACTAGATAAAGTAGATCTGCTTAAAAAAAGCTAAAGAGGTCAACCATTAATATAGGATTTATCAGTTTAGGCTGCCCTAAAAATCTTGTTGATACAGAAACAATGATTGGACACATAATAACAGAACACCAACTCACCAACGAAATGGATGATGCTGATGTTATGGTTCTAAATACCTGCACCTTTATTGATTCTGCGACCGAAGAAACTATTGAAAATCTGTATGACCTGAAGGATTGGAAAGAGTACAACCCTCGACGGAAAATTATTGTAGCTGGCTGTTATGTTGAAGAAATGAAGGAAAAAATTCTTGAAGAATATCCTTTTATAGACGGCATTCTTAATACTGGCGCAATATCAAAAATCAATAAACTAATAAACTCCTTGCAAGAAACTCCCACAAAAATTTTTGAAGAAAGAAAAATGAATTTAATTGAGCAAGACTACAGGGTCTTAGCAACTCCAGCCCACTACGCTTATTTAAAAATTGGGGATGGATGTAATCATGGTTGTTCTTTTTGCAAAATACCCTCACTGAGAGGTGGCACTTACTTTAAAGCACCGCAAGATATTCTGGCTGAAGCAAAAATTTTAGCTGCTCAAGGTGTAAAAGAAATTATCTTGATAGCCCAAGACATTACCAGCTATTCTTATAATAAAACCTACGATTTAGCTGATTTGCTAAAAGACCTAGAAAACACCGAGAAAATAGAATGGATTAGACTTTTATACCTATATCCAGATAACATCAATAAGCGTCTGATTAAAACAATTAAAGACTCAAAAAAAATTGTCAAGTATATTGATATGCCAATTCAGCATATAAGTGATAAAATATTAAGTAAAATGAATAGAAAAAGTTCTAAACAAAGGATTATTGACGTGATAAATCTTATTAGAAAAGAATTACCAGAAGCAAAATTAAGAACAACTGTCATAGTTGGTTTTCCCGGTGAAGACGAAAATGATTTTGCTGAATTAAATTCCTTTATAGATCAAACAAAGTTTGATCACCTTGGTGTTTTTGCTTATTCTGATCAAAAAAACACTGTTTCTTTTAAACTGAAGGGAAAGTTAGAAGAACAGACAAAAGAAAAAAGAGCTAAAATGATCATAAAAACACAGAAAAGTATAAGCAAAAAACTCAACAAAAGTTACATAGGGCAAGAACTGGAAATATTGGTAGACAACATGAATGGCGGTAGAAGATATTTTGATGCACCCGAGATAGACGGATTTGTATTCATTGAAAATATTCAACCAAAAGACATCGGCCAATTTAAAACAGTTAAAATAAAAAAAGCCCTTCAATATGATTTGATCGGCGAGCTGACTTGACGCTAGCTAATAAAATAACCCTTTTCAGAATAGCCTCAATTCCCTTCTTGGTAATCCTTTTGCTCTCAACCAAGATTCCAAATCATCAAATAATATCTTTATGCTTTTTTCTTATTATCGCTTTTTCTGATTTTCTGGATGGATATATTGCCAGAAAACACAACCAAATTAGCGACCTTGGTAAATTACTTGATCCCCTGGCTGACAAAATCTTAGTAACAACTGTGCTTTTGTTTTTCACCCAATATGGGAAAATTGAATTTTATTGGACTGCCATAATAATCTTTAGAGAATATGCAGTCTTGGGGCTCCGCTCCGTTGCAGCATTAAAAAATATAGTCATCAAAGCTGATATTTATGGAAAATTCAAAACTGTTTTACAGTTTACCTTGATTTGCTTTTTAATAATGGACTTCCCAGGTTACACTTTACTGCTACTTCTAACAGTTTTAGTAACTATCCTTTCTGGAGTTAATTATTTTCTTAAAAACAAAGAGGTTTTAAATGGTTAACTTTAACAATGTACTTACCAGCAAAGAGCTAAACGACCTTAACATGCTTCCATATAAAGTATTCGACTTGCTTGTTGAGCAAAACCAAACATTAACCTCTGCTGAATCCATAACTGGCGGAGATATAGCAACTTCTTTTACAAAAATTCCTGGCGCATCTAGGGTTTACCTTGGTGGCGTTATTGCTTACTCTAATTTATTAAAAGTACAAGAATGCCTTGTAGAACCAAAGACTATAAAAAATTATGGACCTGTCAGTTCACAGGTTGCGGCTGAAATGGCCATAGGAATCAAAAGAAAATTTGGCTCGAACATTAGCGTAGCAACAACAGGTTTTGCTGGACCCAGAACTGGAGAAGAACCAGTTGGAACAGTTTTTACCTCTGTTATTGTTAACGAGGAACAATTAACGCAAAAACATCAATTTGAAGGCGAAAGAATGGATATAATCAAACAAACGACTTTCTCTGTTCTAGAAATCCTCAAATATTTGCTTACGAACAAAAAAAAGGGAGGTAAAAATGGCTGACAAAACAAACAAAAACCTTGAACTTGCTATCCAAGAAATAGAAAAAGAATTCGGAAAAGGGTCCATTATGAAAATGGGAGATAAACTAAATCTGAATATTGAATCTATTTCCACAGGGTCTATCAAATTAGACTTTGCATTAGGTGTAGGTGGCATACCAAAAGGAAGAATAGTAGAAATTTATGGCCCAGAAAGCTCAGGAAAAACAACGGTTTCTTTACATATTATTGCTGAAGCGCAAAAAAAAGGTGGAGTGTGTGCCTTTATTGATGCAGAACATGCACTTGATCCTGTCTATGCAAAAAACATTGGAGTAAATACTCAGGAACTTCTTATATCACAACCTGACTGGGGAGAACAAGCACTAGACATAGTTGAAACTCTAGTTAAAAGTGGGTCTATTGACGTCATTGTTATAGACTCAGTTGCTGCCCTTGTACCAAAAGATGAATTAAACGGTGAAATGGGTGATAGACACGTAGGGCTTCAAGCTAGACTAATGTCTCAAGCACTAAGAAAACTGACAGCCATTGTCAGCAAATCTTCTTGCATCGTTATTTTCGTCAACCAGTTAAGAGAAAAGGTTGGGGTAATGTTTGGAAATCCGGAAGTCACAACCGGAGGAAATGCTTTAAAATTCTACTCATCTATCAGGCTAGATGTTAGAAAACGAGAAAGCATCAAAAAGGGAGACACTATTGTTGGCACTCTCACAAAAGTAAAGGTTGCCAAAAATAAAGTTGCTCCTCCGTTCAAAGAAGCTATTTTCGAAATAATCTACGGCAAAGGTATTTCAAAAATAGGTGAAATTCTTGATTTATCTGTAGAGTACAACTTCATAGAAAAATATGGAGCATGGTTTAGCTACAAAGAAGAAAAGATTGGACAGGGAAGAGATAATGCTCAAATATACTTGGAGAGTCATCCTGAAATTCTTAAAACACTTGAAGAACAGGTACTAGCCAAACTAGCGAGCGGAAAATAAAAAACTGACAAAAAGAAAGGAAAAAAAATGTTAACAATAGTATTAATAGTCATCATTGCTATACTTTTGGTAGCGGCATACGTGTTGTTTATTAAAGACAACTCTATACTTAACCGAGAAAAAGAAGCTAAACAACTAGCAGGAAAAATAATGAAAGAAGCGGAGAGGAAAGCGGAAGACATAAAAAGAGAAGCTATTCTTGAAGCAAAAGAAGAGTTCATGCAAAAAAAGAATGAACTGGAAGATGAAATAAGAAAAGAAAGAGACAAGTTTCTGACAGTTGAAAACAGGTTAATTCAAAAAGAAGAAAATCTCGACAAAAAGGAAGCTAACTTAGACCTGTTAACAAACGAAAACAAAAAGAAAGAAGAAACTCTTGCCAAAAGAGACGAAGAAATTGATAAGCTCTATCAAGAACAATCTGTTGTCCTAGAGAGTATTTCTAAGCTCAGCAAGGATGAAGCTAAAAAACTTTTACTAGACAATATGGAAAGAGAGATTAAGTACGAAGCTTCAAAAATGATTAAGGAAACGGAAGAACTAGCTCAAAAAACTGCTCTCAAAAAATCTAGAGAAATTATCGCAACTGCCATCCAAAGATGCGCTGTCGATAACGTCGTAGAAGTTACAACTTCTGTTGTTGCTCTACCTGGAGATGACATGAAAGGCAGAATTATTGGACGAGAAGGAAGAAATATTCGAGCATTTGAAACAATGACAGGTATTGATTTAATCATAGATGATACACCTGAAGCAGTTGTGCTTTCCGGCTTTGACCCTATTAGAAGAGAAATAGCTAGAATCACACTAACGAAGCTTGTTTCTGATGGAAGGATTCATCCAAGCAGAATCGAAGAACTATACAACCAAGCAAAAAAAGACCTAGAAATCACAATTATGGACCTTGGAGAAAAAACAGCTATTGAGGCTGATGTACAAAATCTTTCTCAAGAAATAATTTACCTGTTAGGCAGACTGAACTACAGAACCAGTTATGGTCAAAATGTAATGCAACATAGTATAGAGGTTGCACATTTGGCCTCATTAATGGCACAAGAATTAGGAGTAAATGTCAGATTAGCGAGAAGAGCAGGTCTTCTTCATGACCTAGGCAAGTCTTTTGACTTTGAAAAAGAAGGAACACATGCCCTACTTGGTGCTGAATTTGCAAAGAAACATGGGGAAAATGACGAAGTAGTCCATGCCATTCTTGCTCACCATGAAGAAGTGAAGCCACAAACGATTGAAGCTATTCTGGTCGCAGCTGCTGATGCAATCTCTGCATCAAGACCCGGAGCAAGAAGAGAATCCATAGAAGCTTACGTTAAAAGGCTTGAGAATTTAGAAACACTTGCAACATCATTCACTGGTGTTGAAAAAGCGTTTGCTATTCAGTCTGGCAGGGAAATAAGAGTAATGGTGAAGCCTGACATCGTCAATGACAAGCTCACACCAAAACTTGCGAGAGATATTGTTAAAAAAATTGAAAACGAATTAGAATACCCAGGAACAATTAAAGTAACGGTTATTAGGGAAACAAGAGTACAAGAAATAGCGACCTAATGATTAAAATACTTTTCTTTGGTGATATTGTTGGAGAAATTGGAAGGGAAGCTTTTTATAAGAAGCTTCCTTCCCTTAAAAAGGACCACCAGCCTGACCTCATCATCGTTAACGGTGAGAATCTAGCCAATGGAAAAGGAATAACTCCTCACATCTACCATCAACTGCTTGATAGCGGAGTTGACTGTATCACCTCTGGTAATCACGTGTTTGATAATAAAGATATTATTGAACAAATGGAAGAATACACTCACCTGATCAGACCACTCAACTACCCAAACAGCGTACCGGGCAATAGTAGCTATTCAACTACTATCCAAGGAATAACAATTACAATTCTTAATGTCTTAGGTCAAGTATTCCTGCCACCTATCGACAGCCCTTTTCATACAACAGAAAAGTTTCTAGAAAATATTAATAGTGATATTATTTTAATAGACATACATGCAGAAGCAACCTCTGAAAAAAAAGCATTTGCCTATCACTTTCAAAACAAAGTCTCTGCCATTGTTGGAACACATACCCATGTACAAACGAATGATGCTGAAATCATTAATGAACACACAGCGTACATAACAGATGTCGGCATGATTGGTGCCAAAAATAGTATAATTGGAATGAAACCAGAGCCTGTTCTAAGAAGGTTTCTAACCTCTATGCCTGAGAGATTTGCTCCGCCTAAAAAAGATGATTTCTCTATATTAAATTATGTTGAAATTATTATTGAAAAAACTGGAAAAGCTAAAAGCATTATTCCATATTCATTGACTATTAAAAATGAACTTGGGTAATTTTAATTGCATATTTTTTATTTGATATTCCAAGTTCACCACTAAATTTTTTAAATTCACCAACATTAATGACAACGGGGGACGTACTACTAATACAGAAGTCAATTATATCGCCTTGTCTGAGCGACAAAACATCTGCAACAGTAATCTCTGTCCTCCCTAATATTGACGTTAAAGGAACAACTGCATCGTGAATATTCTTAATTATCTCTTGAGTTTTTTTCTCGCCTTTCTTTAACCTACTATCCATAGTGTCCTCAGTTGTAAATTGAGGTAACACATTCTCTATTGCATTGAAAGGAATGCAATACGTTATGTTCCCAATCTCATCACCTATTATAATTTCAAACCTCATGCTTAATACCGCATCATTAGGTTGGCAAATATGTATAAGTTTTGGATGATTGTCTTGTTTAATTATTCTTGGGACTTCCGGCATTACTCTTCCCCAACTTTCCTTCTGCAAAGAAAAAATCTGATCCAATAAGTTAGAGATAACTTTTGATTCTATTTCAGTTGGCTCGTTTCTGTTGATGCCTGTTTTAGCCCCTTTACCCCCTAGTAACTTCTCCACCAAAAGCAAGGCAACGTTAGCATCAAGCCCAACTATCGCCTTATCATCAATAAAGGAAACAACATAATACAAGACGCCCTCACTGGCCTCTTCTATATACTCTTGATATGTTCTTTGCTCTAAGTAGTTCAAATAAATCTTAATGTCTTGTCTAAGAAAAACAGAAATAGAAGCAGAAACCATTCTAGACATGTTGTCGTGAATAGCTTTTAAGGACCTCAGTAGCTCTTTAGAAAACTTATTGGGAACCATGAAATCATAAGACCTAACTTCACCTAAAGTGGCTTTACCATTTGAAAACCCATTCTTTTCGTTAGGGTCGCCATTAAGAAGAGCGTCTAACTCTTCCTGCGTTAAAATGTTCCCCCCAGACATTTTCTACTTCACCTACCCTATTCTTTGTTTCGGAAAGAAGACAAAGTCTCGTCGTTTTCGAGCTCATCCATAATGCTCATCATTAGCATAGAAATATCTTCTTCTTTTAAATTTAGTGCAGCTAATGATTTCTCTGATATTTTTTGATCTATCCCTCCAGCTCCTATTCCAATACCCATAATAGTCACAATAATATTAGCTATGTGTACCATGTGCACTGATAAATTTGAGCTAGAAGCCTCCTCCGGACTATGGTGACAACGAATTGTATCCACTATATCATCTGATAAATTCCATTTTTTGCAAACAGCAGCGCCTATTTCGCCATGATCAAATCCCAATATTTGTCTTTCAGCTTCATAAAAAGCTATTCCACCTTGATTGTATAACTCTACAACTTTTTTAAATTCTTCTGCGGCATACTGATTCAGAATAACCTTCCCTACATCATGAAGTAGTCCCATTAAATAAACTTCCTCAGCATTTGGATAAAACATCTTTGTTGCCAATAATCTCGAGGCTAAGGCGGTACCAAAACTATGCTGAAACATTGAACCCTTGTCCAAATAATATCCATCTAGCTTCTGATCTAAAACAGAAAAACTATGAGCAGTTAAGGACATCTGCTTAATGGTATTAAAACCCAAACAGACCACAGCGTGAGATATAGTCTTAACTTGTTTAGAGAATCCATAAAAAGAAGAATTAGCCAATTTAAGCACCTTAGAGGCCATTGCCTCGTCCGACTCAAGTGCGTCAGATATTTTTTTTAGCTGAGTGTCAGGATTTCTGGTAAGATCTATTATTTTCTGAATGGTCCCTGAAAGAGGCATCAGCTCTGTAATCTTGTTGACTATTCTAAAATATAATACATTGTCTTTTTCTACCATTATGTTCTCCGTTTTCTATTATTAATAATATACTCTTACTCTCATACCTACAATACTCTCTCCGGACAGCCAAATACTTTTGATGTAATAATACCTTTTTTAATATTAATGTTTAACGTTCTTCCGTTGTTTCCACCCACATCTTCAGACGATACGCTCAGATTAAACTTAGACAACGCCTTTTTTACTGCAACAACATTCTGATCGCCGATATTAAACATGCTATTGGAAGGCATACTAGCCCCTCCAGAAATTACTATCTTACAGGCAGCAAAATTACCACCTTGTTGCATAAACTCTTTCAAGAAAAGAGGAATACCTGTGTCAGCAAACCTAATAGGATACTCATTTTTCGACTGAACATCACTAGATGGCATTACAATATGAATCAATCCTCCTAAATAAGTTGTTGAATCATAGATTGCCAAAGCAACACAAGCGCCTAACCCATGCGCAACAATGCTATCATCTGGTTTATTGGAAAATCTCATCTCCGCTAATTTAACTTTAATTTCTGCCATCACACTCTCTATTATAAACTTATCTTTATCATTTATTAATTGTTTTCTTTATTTCTTCTCTCAAATCATTCAATTCCTTAGTAATACTTCTAATTTTCTTTTCCATTTTAACATATTCATCCTTCAGAGGGTCAGGAACATTACCTAAATCAAAGGCAGAATGAACCGCCCCATCCTTGACCTTAACAACTCTGGCGGGATTACCGACTACTGTAGAATAAGCAGGAACATCTTTTAGCACAACAGACCCTGCCCCAATTTTACAATTTTCCCCTATTGTAATATTACCCAATATTTTAGCCCCTGCGCCCACAATGACATTATCTTTAATTGTGGGGTGTCTTTTTCCATGGTCCTTCCCTGTTCCACCAAGGGTAACCTGATGATAAATAATTACATTATTCCCTATTACTGCTGTCTCACCTATTACAACACTATCACCATGATCTATAAAAAAAGATTTGCCTATTTTTGCTCCTGGGTGTATTTCAATAAAGGTAAAAAACCTAACTAGCTGTGACATGATTCTAGGCAAAAATGGTATCTTCAAAACAAACATTAAATGAAATATTCGATAATTAGCAACCGCGTAGATGCTTGGATAAAGCAATACTTCTAGAATATTCTTAGCAGCAGGGTCACCCTTAAATACTGCGTCAATATCCTTAAAATACCAAGCAATAAATAATATTAAAAGATAATAAATAAAAAGTATAATTAGAAAAATATTCATCATTAAATTATAACACTAATGGATTACCCCTACCATAAGTCTCACATTACCTTCAAGCCCCGTGCTCTCAGAGACCGAATTAATTACAACAAAATAACCACCTTTGGAAACTTTTCTGCCAGCTGAGTCGGTTGCATCCCATTCTACTTTATTAGGCTGAGAGCTTTGTCCTCCACTTGCTCCTGCCCTATAATTCATTTCCCTAACAAAGTGCCCTAAAGCGTCATAAATCTTCAAAGAAACATTGGAATCTTCTTTTAGTTCATAATAAAAAGTTCCTTTTTCATTGGCAATTGCATTTACAGGGTTTGGATAAAAAGAAACATTGTATATGCTATCTTTTGGTTTAGCTACAGTTGAATATTCAGAAGTTATCCAATTTGAGTTTAACCTAGCTCCATTAACTGCGTTAACTCTATATCGATATCTTAAGTCCTTGTCTCTGTTTGCTATCGTATAACTAGTTGCATTGATGGTTGCTTCATGGTTCCATTTTTGAGAAGTACCTCTTTGGTACTCAATTGTATAATATCTAACCGTTGATTCTGGATCATAAGCAGGAGACCAACTTAACCTATGAGTATCAGACGTGGCTTCTGGATCATCCACCTGATGTAATAATAGTCCTGCATTTTCAAACATTGGTGGTGTAAGATCAATATTAAAAGTTAAAACTAACTCACTAGAAGTAAAAATTGCTTCTCCCTTGCTACTTTTCGCTCTCAACTTAATTAAATATTGATATCCATGTAGTAATGATAAATTGCTTATATCTCTCCTATCAAGAGTAATGTTTCTTAGTTCGAATTTATTGTTTTTAGCATTCTTATTTAATGAAATATAACTAGTCCCTATGTTCTCTTCAGTACCAGCAACTAGGCGAAAAAGAGCAACCTGAACAGAATTAATACTAGTTTGATTGTCATTAACAGAACAATCCAAATCAAAAGTAACCAAATCGGGCCTATTAACAAAATCAAAAACCTTAGCACCAGAGATAATCGGCTGACTCTTATCAACAACTATAATCTCTGCCATGGTTAAGTTTTCTGTATTTAAGATAATTGCTGGAGCAACCAATTCTTTCAAGTCTGAAGGGTAAAGCTTAATGCTCATAGAACCAGTAATAGCATCATTGGCAATATCTACACCTAATCCCATAATATGGGGAAAGCCCTCAATCAAATATTGGGAACCAGGAAACGGAACTTCAAGAGCGTCATAATCCCCATTTATTTTAGTCAAAGTATTAAGGTTAGACATTCTTTGATTATTAAACGAAACGACAAATGGTGAAGACCCAAGCGAATCAATGTTATTATATGAAACCCTTAAATTAATTTGAGATAAAGGTGTACTATAATAATCGTTGCTAATTATTAATTCACCAAACTTAATGCTCGCGCCTTGATGAACTTCCCCTCTCTGAAATGGAGCGTAAGTCATCTTCATTCTTTGTCTGTAGCTTCCCATCTGTGTAGTATCAGAACACAAAGGCAGCGTACTTTCATTAATCAAACTTAAAGCACCAACGTCAAAGTTAGCAGTAGTCCTAAACTCTAACGCAATGTTTTTACCAGATAACGCATCAATACTGATGTCTGCAACAACAAATATCCTAATTTTCTTACTTGAAATTACTTTACTAAAATCTTGAAAAGTTATTGTTTGCTGGCCTTTATCAATTTTTCCCAATACAAGCTCCAACCAACGAGAGTCTCCAGGGTCAAAAACTTCATTCATAACAGCTTCATCACTCTCATAATACAATCTAACATTTTCTAAACTTTCTACAGATAATAAATCATTGCCTTCGTGCCTATTAAAAACAATTTTATTCAACGCTACATTGTATGGATATGTATTCATTTCAAACTTAAACAAAACAACATCCTTATCATTTGGATAAACTATGTTTGGAGTAGTTTTTATATTTGACTCTCTATAAACGTGTAACACATTCCAACCATTACCAATAACATAATAGTTGGTTGTATGTGTCAGAATATTCGAAGAAACCTTATTGTAAACATCTAAAGCAAAGGAAGCAGTAGTTACTCGAAAAGCAAAAGGCTCTAAAGCAGAAGAAAGAATATCTCCATAAATAGAAAGGACAGAATTAGCGGTAATGTTTATTGGATTGAACAAGAAACGAATGTTTTCTGTTCCAGCTACAAAGTTTGCAGTAGCTAGTCGCTGTCCATTTAATTTCAAATATAATTGTTCCACTGACTTGTTTTGATTATCTCCAACTTTCTCCATAGTAAAACTATCTAAAGTAATAACAGTTGAAGGAGAAATATTTATATCTAATAAACGCAACATTTCATCTCTCCTGTTTGCTGTGTTGGTAGACATATTGATTGTTATAACATAAAGCTTAGGCTGCAGCTCAGTTGTTGCATTAAGTGTATTTCCAGCCAAATCTACAAGCTGTCTTCGCAACACAGGATGAAGAGACTTTTCTTCGCTGGTCAAATCCACTGTTAAAATGAAATTTCGTATACTTACATCTGTTGTTAGATTCTTTGATGCTTCCGCTGAGTCATAAGCAAATTCTATCCAATACTTGTTGATAGTTACTGCTTCATCTATAAAAATGTTAAAAGTTATTCTTTGTGGGGAAGTATCATCAAGATAGTTGAAGCTAATAGTGTCAACTGGCACATCAATATCTATCGTCAAGCTTTGCATTGCAGCCTTTTCAGAAACATTACCTTTTTCATCCCTGACCCAAACATAAATGTCAGTAGTTAAAAATCTCTGACCATTCAAACCATATTTATTAACAACCTCTGAATAATCTACAGTAAGTCTCTTAATGTTCCATGTTGAAATAACACCATCTCCATAAATATCATCTGTAGACTGCACAGATGAACTAACGCCCCTCCATCCACCATAATTTGAACGTGGTCTTAAGTTGTTGTTATAGGTTATTAAATACTGAGTGATTGTATCGTTTTCAGCTGACACTGCTATCCAGCTCAAAAGCTCAATATTGGTTGTATTAATGTACTGGATTCTTCTAGGATCATCAATCTGTGAAAACCTAATACTAGGCGTTGGAGGATAATTCATTTGCAAATTCAAGGTACTCCAACCACTAATCACAGAAGAAGTATTGCCTGCACGGTCAACCATCTCTATATCCAAAGTAATAATTCCATTAACGCTCGTCTCCGTAAAGCTATATCCTAATGAATATCTCAAGCCATCTATTTGTCTAACACTGAAAGTGCCTGTCTTGTTTTCTAATTCTGAAAAAACTATAGATGCTGTTGGTGCTTGAGCCAAATGATCGGAAACATTTAAGATAAAATTATACTCACCATAGCTAACTGTTGGCCATGTATCATTTTTCTCAAGAGAGCATGTTGGCGGAATATTGTCATACACTATGCTTGCGCTGACTGCGTTTAAGTTTGTGCCTGAGTCGTTCTTAGCCCAAAGATAGACGGTCTTTAATCCTTGTGAAGAAGAAGGAATAACAAATGTACTTGGGTAGGTCCCCCACAATAAAGAATCGTTTTCGCTTGGTCTAGTCTCTACATTAAATGTAATATTCCACGAAAGAGTCAAGTACTCTGAATAACTACAGTTAACGCTTACGTTCAAGGTATTGGTATACATTATGCTTTCATTGTTTGGATTTCTCAAATTAAAAATAGGATCTTTAGGCTTCTTTCTTCTAAACTCTATTCCCTTCATTGAATAAGTACTGACATTTCCAGCGTTATCTACGAGCAGAAACTCTAACGTGGCTTTATTGTCGCTTACATTAGCAACAGAAGTATCCATCGTGGTAGTAAACAAAACCTCTGATAATTGATTTACCGTAAGTCTATATTCTTTTTTCTCTCCATCCTGAACATCCAGGTTTAATGTTATAAATAAAGCGTCCGAGCCTCTGCTAATCGATTCCCAAGAGGAAATCGTAATAATGAGTACATCTTGGGAAATCTCAACAAAATTTTTCTCGTTTACCACAAAACTAAAGCTAGGAGCAATTGTATCTAAATTAACAGTAAGCAACTTAACGCTATAATTCCCTGCTTCATCAACTGCAATCACTGATAAAGTATTAATGCCTTGATTTGAAACTGTAACTAACTTTTCTTTTATGTTCGTTGAAATCTTATAAGAATTAACGTCTATATCCGCAGTTAAGTTCCTAATATCATGAGTCAAAATCATATAAAAATCCAGATTTTGATCTTCAACTTCCTGCCACGTAACTATAATTTCTTGATTATCATAGTAACCCAAAATAGGACCAAACCCATCAGAAAGAGAATCCACGTCAGGAGAAATATAAGCATCCGCTGTTGCCGGAGCTGTCAGATCAACAGTAACCCACGCCGAGAAGGTAGCAATATTACCAGCCTTATCTATCGCTTTAACAATAATTTCTTGATTCCCAATAGTTGTGGTATATCCGTTATACTCTGTGCTACTTTGAGTTACAGTCCAGTTAAAAGTTAAACTACTTCTAACCTGATATGGTTTAGCTCTTAATATTCCAGTTGGTTCTGTCCAAGTACAATCAATATCTAATTGATCATAATACCCACTCTTCGGGTGGAACCAGCCATCATTAGCGGTATCGGGAACAATGAAAACTTCACCCATACCTGGCTTATCTGTATTAACGTATACATTAGCTGAAGCAAATTGAATATTCCCTGCCTTATCTCTAATAAATGCCATGATTGACACTGGCGAGGTTCTTCCTGGGATAACCTGAATAGCAAAAGTAGCGGACGTATTGATAAAGCCGATAGATTCAAAACTATTAGTTTTATTCCCTTTAATAAATATATTTTCTGTAACTAATGAATCATCTGGACTCAGAGAACTATCCCAGGTTACATAACCTTGAATAAGGTCCTTGTTATACCATATTTCATGCTCATCAGCGATAGGTTCTTCTCCAAAATCACGTGAAACATCATGAGAAATAACTATGCTAAAAGTCGTTACTGTTGGAGCAACTTCATCTAAAGTAACAACGAACGATGACGTAATTACATTTCCAGCTTTATCCATCAGTTTAACGTTTATAGTATTGGCTCCTTCACTTAATTGAAAGGCAAAAGCTTCTGCACTCTGTGGCGTCGTCCACTTTTCATCGTTCAATTTAAAACTTAAAGGTAAAGCTTTAAGTGCAACAGCATCGCTCTTCTCTGTAACCTTAAAAGAAGCAGACGG
>JAQWCF010000009.1 GCA_028706105.1 Candidatus Margulisiibacteriota bacterium | reverse complement strand
ACCCAAAAAATGCATTATAATTTTTCGATGCCCACCCCTCGTACGATTTCTGCATGTTTTTTAATGCGCTGATAAGTAATTCCAAACAAACATAATATATCAATGCATTATTTAAGTTCTGCTTCGACAATTTAATATAAAAATTAAGGAGACATACCATGTCAATATCCCTGCAAGGATTCGTACGAAAATCAATGACAACAGTAGCAGAAAGAGAAATATTAACTAAAGCTGATTCTGATGGAAACACAAAACTTGAAGGGAAGGAACTTCTAACCGCGGTAGGTCAAATAACAAAAACAGTTATATTTACAAAAGCAAATAATCCAGCTTTAGCGGAAAGATATTTACGAGAACGACTTAAAATTACAGATACACCAACAGAAGTTGATCAAAAAGCGATGAAGGAATCAAGAGACCCAGAATCCTATAAATGGGACAAACTTGCACAAGAAGCAATAGAGTACTCCAGAAATGAACGATTAAAAAAATCAACATCCAACGAAACGAAAGCTCCCAAGACGGAAACAATAAAAGCAAAACCTATTGAAGAGAAAGTTCCTGCGGTACAAACAACAGAACCAAAAACTATTGAAAAGCAAATAAATAGCATTTTAAACGGAATTCCTACGCCAACAGTAAAAAAATAATTATCGAAAAGGTTCAAAACCCACCAATAAAATTTAGAAAGCCTACACTTTTAGTAGGATTTCTAGTTCTTACCCCCCTATTGATTTTGCATATCTGATGCTAATATTCTTAAATATAATCATTGGGGGCTAATTACGAACAACTATGTTAATTCATATTATATATATACTCATATTCTTAATAATAACTGCTAATCTTCTTCTTTTACTTAAAAAAGAAAAAGATTTAAAACTACTCACTATTAAAGAAACAGAAACACTAAAAAATGATGCAGAAATACGTAAACAAGAAGCAGAACTGCTTATAAAAACTACTGACAGGAACCAAATGAAAAACAAGCGTGATTTAGATATGGCGAGAAGAATACAAAGCGGACTACTCTCTACCAATAAAATCCAATACAAAAAATACCAACTTACTGCACTTTGCATGCCTGCAGAAAAAATAGGCGGAGACTTTTTTATTATGGCTAAGGACATAAAAAATAAAATACAATCCACGGACAATGAACAAGGTGTAATTACTCTAAAAAACAAAAAAGATGAAACACTCAACTTTGCCATTGGAGACGTTTCTGGTCATGGAGTTGCGTCTGCTCTTGTAATGATTCTATCCAAAAATACATTAGAAGATTTGTTTGCTCAGCAAATCCAACTTAAGCCGATGATGGAAATAGCCAACAAACGTTTACTTGAGTATACAGAAGGAAGCGCCATTAACTTTGTTACTATTTTCAGTGCAACACTTGATGTCACCAACAATAAATTAACTTATTCTAAAGCAGGACACACTGCCCCAATACTTCTGAAGAAAAATAATTCTGTTGTCTTGCTAGAAACTGAAGGTGTTTTTCTAGGAATGTTTGAATCACCAGAATTCGAACAAAAAGATATTATCCTAGAACAAGGCGATAAAATATTTTTATACACAGATGGATTAACTGAAGCAAAAGATGAAAACGGAGAATTATTTGGGACTCAAAGATTAATTAAAATACTCCAAGACAACAGTTGGCTCTCAGGCGAGAATCTTTTTCAAAAAATCTTAGATGACATTAAAGAATATAGCAAAAGCCCCACCACTGATGACGATATTACAATGATGCTACTGGAATATAGCTAACCTCACCAGCTCAAGTTTCTTTCATTTATTCAACTACCTAAATTGTAGCTACCTCTCCTAACAGAGAGGTTTAGTTACTGTACAGTTTTATATTTACTTAAAAGAAAGGGTTTATCAACAATACATAAGGATTCCCACTCTCTCTGCCAGGAGAGGGGGATAAAAAAATATAACTACTACCATGAAGTAACTTTAGGGGGTGAGGCTGGAAAAGGGTGTTATATCACTGAATTTTTTTGAATATATCTAGATAATTTATCAATAGCATTCTTAATTAACCTAGATACGTGCATTTGAGATAATCTAAGATATGTCGCAATTTCATGCTGAGAAAGGTTGTCATAATATCTCATATAAATAATCCGTTGCTCTCGCCTGTTTAAAATATTAGCGATAGCAAACTTTAGTGTTTCTCTGTCTATTATCTTCGATTCAAGATGGTCAACACCTAAAGAATCCATCAAGGACGATCTAGCATCTGAAACAACTTCTCCGCTTCTCTCTGTCACAAAAGCAGGAGAATCCAAACTCAACGCCCTGCTGGACTCACCAGCCTCCATCGCTTCCAAAACTTCTTCCTCTGAAGCATGAAGCGTTGTTGCTATCTCTTCAATCGTAGGCGAACGATCATAATCTTGTTGAAACTCAAAGGCTAATTTTTTTATTTGGGCATTAAGCTCATGCAATCTTCTAGGAAGCTTCACTAATCTAGCGTGATCTCTAAAATAATGTTTTATCTCACCAACTATCATTGGCATAGCATAAGTAGCAAAAGCAGCATTATAGCTTGGGTCATAATTGTCCATGGACTTAATGAGTCCAATAATCCCAACTTGGATCAGATCCTCTAATTCCTCACCTTTACCCAAAAACTTACGTGCAACATATATCACAAGGTTGTAGTGCTGTTCTATAATTTGATCTTTAAGTTTTGGATCCTCTGCTTCTCTGTATTTAATAAATAATTCTTTGCCTGTTAACAAAGCGACCCCTTTTTTTGAAATATCTCAGTATTGCATTTGCTTCTGTTATAGCCTTATAATTCTTGTTATATGATACAGTATGACACCAGAAAAATAAACATGAATGACATTTTTTTAGCTATCGACAAAGGTCAAAACTATATAACTAAAGAATTGATAGAAAAAACCAAAAAAATCATCAAAATTGACAAAAAATCTGTCTTCAAATATCTTAGCACACTCTGGACCCTAGACATGGATAAAATTCAAATAATAGGCATTACTGGCACAAACGGAAAAACTACTGTTACTTACTTAGTCCATGAAATTCTCCAACAAGCTGGAGCAAAGCCCAGAGTAATTGGAACAATAAATTCGCCTCTAACCACTCCAGAAATATTTGATCTCTTATCTATAATCAAAGATATGCTAGAAAAAAAAGAAACGCATCTTATCATGGAAGTTTCCTCCATAGGAATAGAAGAAAATCGAATATATGGGCTACCTTTTACTGTAAAACTCCTTACTAATATTACCCAAGACCATTTAGATTATCACAAAACTTTTAAAAACTATGTGAACGCTAAATTTAAGTTCTTAACAAATCCCTTTGGCAAAACAATATATCCCTCTACCTATAAGCAAGTTAAACTAAACTTCGAACACAAACTAATTGGTAAATTTAATGAAAACAATCTCAAAGCTGCTTTTGCTATTTGCCAAGCACTTAACATTCCGATAAAAACAATCGAGCTAGCATTAGCTAACGCACTACCACCAAAAGGAAGGTTCGAAAAAGTCGCCATTCATAAAACTTATACTGTTGTAGTGGATTACGCTCACACTCCAGACAGTTTGGACAATGTTCTCAAAGAAGCCCGTAAACTTACAAATACAAAGCTTATAACTGTTTTTGGTGCTGGTGGCGATAGAGACAATAAGAAAAGGCCCCTCATGGGTAAAGTTGCTGACAAATGGGCTGACACTATTATTGTTACTTCTGACAACCCTAGAACCGAAGACCCTCAAACAATAATTGACCAAATAGCTTCTGGTATAACTAATAAGAACAAATTAATAATACAAATAGACCGAAAAGAAGCTATTAAAAAAGCTTTAGAAATTGCAAAAGAAAAGGATTTTATAATGATAGCTGGTAAAGGACACGAGGACTATCAGATAATAGGTGTTAATAAATCACACTTCGATGATAGTGAAGTAGTAAAGGAACTAGCCCTTTGTATTCAATAGATACTCGTAAAATTCAAGATAATGACATATTCATTCCTATTAAAGGTGAAAATTTTGACGGACATAGCTTTATCCCTGCTATGGTTAAACGGAAAATTAAAGTGCTGGATGTAAATCTACAAGAATATGCCCTGCACCATAGAATTAACAATATAAAAGCAACGGTTATTGGACTAACTGGTAGCTCTGGCAAAACTACACTTAAAGACATGCTCCATCAAATACTGAGCATTAAGTATACAGTGCACAGCACCTTTGAAAACCAAAACAACGAAATTGGAGCACCGCTAACAATTCTCAATGCTCCTAATAATGCTGACTTTATTATTGTAGAAATGGGCATGAGACACAGAGGAGACATTAGCTACTTAGTAAATATTATAAGACCTGACATTACCTTAATAACTAACATTGGATTAGCACATCTTGAACTCTTAAAAACACAACGAAATATTGCTTTAGGTAAATCCGAAATTTTTAACTTTCCTAAAGATAAAAACAAACAATATTTAACTTTTTTGAACACTACAATTGATTACTTTAATTTAGTAAAGACTAAGGCTATACAAAATGGATTTAAAATAAATTCAATAACCGAAAATGATGCATTGTTATCTAGCCAAAAGCTAGCTACAGCCTTAGCACTTCAATTTGGGATCGCCCAAAAAGACATCGATAACTTAAACCTAAAGTCTACAAGCCCACATAGAGAAGAAGTCCTAGAATGGAAAGGGAATATTATTATTGATGATGCTTACAATGCTAATCCTAAGAGCATGGAATTCTCAATAAATAAAACCAAAGCTAACTATCCTGACAAAAAAATCATTACAGTCTTTGGCGAAATGAAAGAACTAGGGAAAAAAGAAGATTTTTTCCACAAAGAACTAGTAAATACAGTTATCCACGACCAAAAAATTGAAAAAGCGATATTTTATGGAAATACATATCTTCGAATTGAGAAAAAGGACGACAAATGTTACTATTATACAGACAAATCATTGATACTGAACAAGCTCAATGAAATACGCCCAAATAATAACGTGATTCTTTTTAAAGGTTCACGATCAACTAAAATGGAAACAATAATAAAGGAACTTATAAAAAATGACTAACATAATCCTAACAGCCTTTGTTCTGTCCCTAGTATTAACAAATATTCTAATAAACATTCTAAAGCAAGCCAAAATGCGTCAATATATTTTAAAAGATGCACCAGAAACACATATGGTAAAAGAAGGAACACCCACTATGGGTGGACTTGCTATCTTGATTAGCACTCTAATTTCTCTAGCTATCTTCCGTTCCGCCATTGATTTCAATATACTCATGCTCACCTTTCTACTAGTTTCTCACTCTTTTATAGGAATACTTGATGACACAAATAAAATAAGAAAAAAACACAACAAAGGTATGTCCGCTAAATTAAAACTGATATTACAGATTTCTTTTGCCTGTATTTTTGCTGGCATTTTGGCAGTATCGAACAACTTCATTTACATCCAAGGTGCGCTGCAATTTCTACCACCAATGTTATACTATATTTTTATAATTTTCATGATTGTTGGCACATCTAATGCTGTTAATTTAACAGATGGATTAGATGGACTAGCTGCAGGACTAACGATTATTTCGTTAATTGGCTTTGCTTATCTAGCCTTTATTAGCACCAATATAACCATCTTAATTTTTATTCTAATAATGATTGGTGCATTGCTAGGGTTCCTTTGGTTTAACATTAATCCAGCTAGAATATTTATGGGCGATACTGGTTCTTTGTCTTTAGGAGCAATCTTGGCTGGCATTGCAATTCTCCTACATAAAGAACTTATGCTTATCCCCCTTGGCTTAGTATTTATCGCTGAAACCCTTTCTGTTATGCTACAAGTTAGTTATTTTAAAATAACTAAAGGCAAGCGAATTTTCAAAATGTCTCCCATTCACCATCACTTTGAACTTTGCGGATGGTCAGAAAATAAAGTAGTTCTTAGATTTTGGATTATTGGAATAATAATGTTAATAATTGCGATAAAAATTGGCTAAAAACATTAATATTTCTTCCATTAAAAAAATTACAGTTTTAGGTGAAGGCAAAACAGCTAAAGCTGTTATAAAGAAACTTAATGAATTAGCTCTATTCGAATTAACAAATGATACTACAAACACTGACCTTGTCATAATTTCTCCTGGCTTAGACCCTAAAAAATATACTTTGGGAATTACAGCTCCAATTATTAGTGAAATAGAGCTGGCATATTTACTTTTTCAATACTACCAGAATCCCCCAAAACTTATAACAATTACAGGCACAAACGGAAAAACAACAACAACAGATTTAATTTCACAACTATTAAACATCCCTTCCGCCGGTAATATTGGAGTGCCACTAATAGAGTTTGTTTCCAATAATCCACTCAAGGTCCCCAAAACAATTTCATTAGAAGCGTCTAGTTATCAACTAGAAATGTCGCCTAACTTTAAACCTGAGATTTACATCTTAATGAATATAACTGAAGACCACCTTGAAAGGCATGGCACAATGAAAGAATATGCCAGAATTAAACTAAAAGTACTACATTTACTTACTGATAAAGATTATTTTATTTATAACAGTAAAGACTCCTTTATAATGAGTTTTCTATCTAAAAACCAGATAAAAGCTCAGCTAATTGACCTCCAAGACAGAGAATCAGTTAGCCAATTTCTAAAGGAATCACCGCTACTCGGTGAACATAATCAAGAAAATCTTAGTGCTGCTATAAACGCATCACTAATTATCAATCAAGAGTCTGTTACAGTTGATAAAATCAAAAACATTAAGGCCTATCCGCATCGCTTGGAAAAAGTTAGAACAATCAACAATATTGAATTCATAAATGACTCCAAAGCGACTAACCCAGACTCTACGATTGCTGCACTTAACTCTATTCCTAGCGAAAAAATTATCCTTCTTTTAGGTGGAGATAAAAAAGCAGTTTCCTACCAAACAATGTTTAATTTAATTAAAAAAAAGAAAGTTCGCTCAATAGCCTTTGGCGGTGCAAGAGACTTCTTTTATGAAGAACTAAAAGATAGCAATCTTTTGCTAGGCAACACACATAATTTAGAAGAAGCTATTAATTTAGCCTATAACAAATCTAATAGTGGAGATATCATCTTATTGTCTCCTGCCTGTGCAAGCTTTGATATGTACAAAAACTTCGAGGAACGTGGCAATGATTTTAAACAAATTGTATCAGCAATTCCCAACAACAAGTAAACCCGACTTTAAATTACTAGGGCTAGCTGTTTGGCTTACTATTTTTGGGATAATTATGATAATGAGTTCATCCAATGTAATTGGCTACCAAGAGCATAACCAAAGCTTTTACTTTGTCACTAGACACTTCATCTTTATTTTCATAGGAATTTTTGCTTTTTTTACAGCTTACATTTTTCCACACCAGTTTATTAGAAGATTTTCTTGGTTGATACTGTCTGGTGCTATTTTTTTAACAATGCTAACACATATACCGGGCATTGGAATTACTATAAGTGGTTCAACCAGATGGATTAAATTTTTAGGACTTACCTTCCAACCTTCTGAGTTGGTTAAATTTGCTGCATTACTATTCACTGCTGATTTTTTAGATAAATATCAAGAAATAATAAACAAAAACTTAAGGTTGTTTTTAGTTTTAGTTGCGATAATAGGCGCCTCTGCTTCTGTCGTTCTTACTCAACCTGACTTAGGGACAACTATTGTTATTGGAATGGTTTTTTTAGTACAAATTCTTATTGCCTGTGTACCAATGCAGTGGCTGTTGTCTATGGGTGGACTCGTAGGATTAGTTGGTGCGCTAAGTATACTAGCAAGACCATATCAATTAGCTAGAGTGCAAGGATTCTTAAATCCTTGGGCTGACAAATATGGCAAAGGATTCCACGTCATACAATCAATGATTGCTGTAGGTTCAGGTGGGCTTTTTGGTCTAGGGTTTGGACAATCAAGACAAAAATTCTTTTATTTACCTCAACAATATACGGATTTTATTTTTGCAATCATCTGTGAGGAATTAGGATTTATCCTAACAATTATCCTGTTTTTATTACCAATGACTATTTTTTACATAAAATGCTATTTTGTTGCAATTAGACAAACAACACTATATTCCAAACTACTTATCATCGGAATAACTACTTGGCTTTCTTTTCAATCTCTCTTTAATATTGCGGTCTCTATCAACCTCGCACCAACGAAAGGTATAACTCTTCCCTTTATTAGTTTTGGGGGGACATCAATTGTTATGGCTCTCGCAGTAACTGGAGTTATCATGAATGCTTCCAGATATCAACAAAGGATTCATTAATGATAGTTTTTACCTGCGGAGGAACTGGAGGGCATATCTCTCCTGCCTTAAATCTTGCTGACAAGATTAATGAAAGTATTACGTTTATTGGTGGCGACAGACTAGAAAAACTAATGATTAAAAACTATGATTTCATCTGCCTACCGTCATTAAAAAGAGATTTGTTTAACATTGTTATTAGTATGTTTAAAGCAAGAACTATCTTAAAAAAATTAAAACCCAAATTTATAGTCTCAACTGGTGGCTATGTTACTCTCCCAGTTGGAGTCGCAGCAATCTCATTAGGTTTGCCTATTATTCTACTTGAACAAAACAGTATTCCTGGCAAAACAAACAGATTTTTAGCTAAATTTGCGAAAGTTATTTTTACAGGTTATCCAATTACTTCTTTTTCAAAAAAGAAAACTATTTTCTCCGGCAATCCCGTTGCTCAAACAATAAAAGGAAAAAAAACAAAACTTCTAGTCTTTGGTGGTAGCCAAGGCTCAAAGGCTATTAATGAACTTATTGCAGACAATCTCACTGCTATTTCCTCATTAGGACTAGACATTGTCTGGCTCACTGGAGAAAAGACATATCCGGAGATAATAGAAAAAATAAAGGCTAAAAAAATAGCAGATAATCTATACCAAGTGACCGAAATTAAGCTAGAAATATACCCCTTCCGCAATGATATGCCTGAACTACTTGCTTGCACAAAAATAGCGATTAGTCGCTCAGGGGCGATGAGTATCTCTGAGCTTACTGAGAATGGAATACCTTCGCTCTATATTCCCTACCCTTATGCGACAAATAATCACCAAGTTTTTAATGCAAAGTTTATTGTTGAAAACAATGGTGGAGAAATGATCTTAGAAAAAAGCTTAAATAAAGATAACTTACTAGAAACCCTGAATAAACTTAATACAAACAGTAAGAAATACCAATCTGCACTTAATAAATTGCCTAATAACGCAAGTGGTATTATCATTGATACTTTGAAAGAAAAAGGATACTTATGATACTAGAAAATAAAAACATTCATTTTATTGGAATAGGCGGAAGCGGAATGAACCCGATTGCTTCTGTGCTTGTTGATATGGGATACAAAATCTCCGGCAGTGACATAAAAGAAAACATCCATACTCTTTTGCTGAAAGATAAAGGTGTTCAAATATTCTATGGACATGATGTAAGTAATATTAGAACGGCAGAAATTGTAGTAATTTCTGCTGCAATTAAAGCAAATAACGTTGAATTAAAAGGAGCAATTAGTCATAACCTCCCTATTCTAAAAAGAGCAGAAATGCTCTCATATATTATGGATCAACACAACATTCGTCTTGCAGTAGCAGGAACGCATGGAAAAACAACAGTAACCAGCTTCATCTCTCACTATCTTTGCTCTATTGGAAGAAAACCAACCTACATTATTGGTGCACCGTTAAAAAACACTACAATTGCCTCCCAGTATGGTCAAAAGGATTTTTGCGTTGCTGAAGCAGATGAAAGTGACCGCTCTTTTCTTTTTTTGAATCCTAATATTATTGTAATCACAAACATAGAAGAAGAGCATATGGACCAATTTAAAGATATTAAAGATATTTTAGATGCATTTAATAACTTTATTAAAAGACTCGATAAAAACAACAATCTTCTGATTGTTAATGGTGACAATGAAAACATTAAAAAATTGAATGTTAAAGGCAAAAAAGTTATAACCTATGGCTTTAATAATAATAATACAGTACAAGCTAAAAACTTAATCCAAACGGATGGTAGAAAATCTTTTGACGTCTATGTTGATGGAGAACTAATTGCCTCTCAAGTTAAATTAAACATACCTGGTAAACATAACATTGAAAACTGTTTAACTGTTTTTGCTTTAGCAAAAAACTTTAACCTCAGTTACTCTGATGTAGTTAAATCATTCCAGACATTTGAAGGCGCAAGTCGCAGATTTCACAAGGCTGGCGAAGTTAATGACATTATGATATTTGATGACTATGCCCATCACCCAACTGAAATTAAATCCACACTAGAAGCAGCCAAAGAGTACAACAGAAGAATAATCGCGATTTTCCAACCACATCGTTATTCAAGATTTGCAGCTTTTCAAAAGGATTTTGTTACATCACTATCTGTCGCTGATAAAGTCTTCTTTACGGAAGTTTATGCTGCTGGAGAAGACCCAGGTAATGTCAAAGCAATAGACATTTTACCTATGTTTGAAAAAAATAAAGCTGAATTTATCCCCATAGTTAGTAATATTCCTCCGAAAGTAGCAGAAATTGCAAAAGCTGGTGATTTGATTATAACTTTAGGAGCAGGAGATGTAACCTTCGTTTCCAAAGAAATTGTACAAATTCTAAACATGAAAAAAGTAGACAACTAAAATGATTGTTAGCACTATAAATGCTCAAGAGATAAGTGCTTCTCGTTGCCTTGGAGAAAACTACCAAATACATTTTCCAGAAAATATTTCTGAATTAATTGAGATAAACGAAGATGCTTTTATTTTAGGAAATGGAACAAACACGCTTTTTATTAGCAATCAAAAAAACCAATTTGTATCGTTAAAAAAACTTGCAAAATACGAACTAAAGAAAAATATTCTTTATGCTGAAGCTGGTATCTTGCTACCTAATTTGATTAAAAATCTAAAAGCTCAGAATATCGGAGGACTTGAATTTACTTATCCAATCCCTGCTACTTTAGGTGGTGCTATTTATCAAAACTTTGGAGCCTTTGATAAAACCATAAGCGATTTAATCATAGAGGTTAATTGCTTTGATTTAAAAAACAAAAAGCACCTAACGCTCTCTAAGCAAGAATGTGCTTTTGGTTACAGGCATTCTGTTTTTAAAACTAATAAATACTTAATTACTGCTTGCTTATTACAACTAGAAAACAAAGATTCTGGAACAATACAAAACAACTGTAGTACCTTTAAACAAAAAAGAGAGCTTTCGCATCCTCTAGCTTATACATTAGGAAGCATTTTCAAAAACCCTAAAGGGTTCTCTGCTGGTAAACTTATTGATGACTGCGAGCTAAAAGGCTACTCATATAAATCAGTACAAATTTGTAACACTCATGCCAACGTTATCTTATGCAATAAAAATTCAAAAGCTGAGGATTTTGTTGAACTCATTAAAATTATCCAAACCAAAGTAAGTACTAATTTTCAAATTAAGCTAGAACCTGAAATTAAAATATACTAAAACTGTAAAGTCTTCAAATCTCCAAATTGTTCAAAATACATCCTCATATTATGCAACAAACTCAGTCTATTATTCTTTATCTTTTCATCATCAACCATGACCATAACTGCTTCAAAAAAGTTACTTATTGTTTTTGCTAAAAGCTTCCACTCTTGAACAAGACAATCATCCCATGCTCTTTCTATTTTTGTTAATGATTTAAAGGTATCAAAAAGTGCTCTCTCAGAAGCATCCTCAAACAAAAAGGGGTCTATAACCTTTAATTCTCCCAAATTAGCATCTTTGGTAATATTAAGAACTCTGACTATTGCTTCTAAAACATCTTTCCTCTTTTCTGAGGCAGAAAGAATTGAAATAAAATTTAATCTTTTCTTAAGCAAGAGAATATTGAACGACTTCACAGTTTGAATTACATCATTTGCAACATTTTGGTCTTTCAAATACTGCTCTATTCTTTGTTCAAAAAAATCATATAATTTGGAAATATTGTCCTTGGAAAGATCAAAGTTTTTATACAAACTAACCGTGGCTTCCAATAGCTCCTCTAAAGAAAAGGGGAAATAATCTCTTTCGTAAAATATTCTGACAATGCCATTAGCTTGTCGTCTTAACCCAAAAGGATCTTGAGAACCAGAGGGTATTTTTCCTATTACAAACTGACCAACAATAGTTTCAATTTTATCAGAAACAGAAGCAATAGATGCAATTAAAGAACTTGGCAACACATCACCAGCAAAGGAAGGAAGATAATGCTCATAAATACTATCTGCAATGTTTTTATCGATACCCCATTTTAAAGCATATTGCTGTCCAACATAGCCTTGTAACTCAGCAAACTCATTAACCATACCTGTTGCCAAATCTGCCTTCGCATTTCCCGTAATTGCCAAAACAGTTTCTCTTTGTTTTGAATCTAGCTTTAGTTTCTTAATTATAAACTCAGCAACTAAAATATTCCTCGCAACTTTCTCATAAATACTTCCCAATTTTTGTTGAAAAGTTATTGTCTTTAACTGATTGTTAAAATGTTCAAAATCATATTTAGTATCTTCTTCAAAGAAAAATTTTGCATCAAAAAGTCTAGCTCTTAAAACTTTTTGATTACCAGCAATAATATTTTTACTGTTTTTTTCGTTTACATTGTCGGCAACCATTAAAAATTTATTTGTTAATTTCCCTTGTTCGATTAGTGGAAAATATTTCTGATTTTTTTGCATAGATGTAATCAGGATTCTGTCTGGAATTTGCAAAAATTCTTCTTCAAATTCGCCTTGTAAAACTACAGGATTTTCAACTAATCCACAAACCTCATTAAGTAAGACTTCATCAAGAACGACATTGCTTGTCACTTTAATAAGTTGACTTTTAATATATTCCTTTCTCTTTAAGAAAGAAGCTTTGACGTTATTTTTTAAAAGTAAATTTTCGTAATTTTCAGGTAAGTCAATTAATAATTCCGCCCCATTAATATTTAGTCCTTTACTAAAAGACCGATGTCCGCAAGTGGTATTTCCTGCTTTGATTCCTGCAAATTCTAAAGGCAAAATGGTGTCATCTAATATTGAAACTATCCAATGCACTGGTCTATAAAACTTCTGTGTCTCATTTCCCCATTTCATGGCTACTGGTAGGTACAAAGCAGAGAGCGCATCAACAACAATCTTTCCTAAAATATCTTTAGTAAGTTTGCCTTTTTCAAAAAAACTAACATACAAATATCCCTCACGGATAACACCCTCAGTTGCTCCAAACTTTTTCAAAAAACCTTCTCCTGCTTTTGTGTAACTTCCATCTTCATTAACAGCAACTTTTTCTGGTGGGCCTTTTATCTCTTCTTGTTTCGAGGACTGTTCTTTTGATAGTCCTTTTATGATCAAAGCTAATCTTCTATAAGTCGCAAAGGTTTCAACTTCATGGTAAGTTATTTTCTCTAGTCTCTTTGTAACATTCTCAACTAAATCACTTATTAAGCTTTGTAAAAACCTTGCGGGGACTTCTTCTGTACCAATTTCAAATAGATAATTCATAAAGATTATTATATAGCCTAAAGCTAAAAGCTAAAAGCCTAAAGCTATGACAATGAATGCTTAATTTTGTCCTTTTGCTATTTCTATCTCTGTGAGAAAATCACTAACAGATTCACGCTCAAGCGAGAAGGACTTTCGGCTAAGGAGTTAACATGGTCACAATAAAAGCGTTCAAAGGGATTAGACCACAAAAAGGATTAGAAACAAAGATAGCTTCACGTCCATACGACGTTTTAAACTCTGAAGAAGCACGCACTGAAGCCAAAGACAACAACATGTCTCTCTATCACATAATAAAGCCAGAAATAGACTTCCCTGTCGGCACTGATGAACATTCACAGCAAGTGTATGATAAAGCGCTAGAGAATTTCAATAAATTTAAAGAAAACAATTGGCTTATTCAAGACAAAGAAGAAAAATACTATATTTACTCACAAAAAATGGAAGGAAGAACACAGATTGGACTAGTGGCTTGCTCTAGCATCGACGACTACTTAAATGGAAACATCAAGAAACACGAGCTAACCAGAAAAGACAAAGAAGAAGACAGAATGGTCCATGTCAAAATAAATAATGCTAACATTGAGCCTATTTTCTTGGCATATCCAGCAAACCCTAGAATTGACCAAATTCTTGAGAAAACAATTAGTAAGTTTGAACCTGAATATAACTTCACCTCAGAGGATGGAATTACTCATTCTTTTTGGCTTATTACAAGCAAAGATTCCATTAATGAAATTACCAAAATTTTCACAAATATACCCTATACCTATGTTGCAGATGGACACCATAGGAGTGCCGCAGCAGCATTAGTAGGCAAAGAACTTAGAGAAAAACAACCAAGCTACACTGGAAAAGAAGAATTCAATTATTTTTTAACTGTTCTTTTCCCAGATAATCAATTAAAAATTTTTGACTATAATCGCCTTATTAAAGATTTGAATGGACTTACTCCTGACATGTTCTTAGTAAAACTTTCTCAAAATTTTATTATAGAAAACAAGGGTAAAGAGACTTATCGACCAGAAAACAAACACATCATGGGTCTTTACCTAGATAACAACTGGTATAAGCTTTCTTTTAAAGAAAACACTTACAACGACAAAGACCCAATTGATGCGCTTGACGTCACAACTCTTACAAAGTTTGTATTAGAACCATTGCTTAATATTCATGACTTAAGAACAAGCAAAAGGATCGACTTTGTTGGAGGAATCAGGGGACTACAAGAACTAGAAAAAAGAGTAGACTCTGGAGAAATGAAAGCTGCCTTTGCGATGTATCCTGTTTCCATGGAGCAACTAATGGCAATAGCCGACAATAATATGATAATGCCACCTAAAACAACGTGGTTCGAACCTAAACTTCGAAGCGGACTTATAATCCACAGTCTAGAAGACTAATGATTATGGGAAACAAAAAGATTGATTATCTTGTTTTTGCTGCTGAAAAAAGAGAAGTTTCCTCTTTCCTTAAGAAAGCAAAAAAGGTGAATGACAGAGTTTTTTTAATTACAATAAATAACAAAAGAATACTACTCATTGTTACTGGTGTAGGGAAAAATGCAATTAAGCGAACTCTAAAAAACCAAAATGAATTTCTTCAAGACATTAAAGCAGAAAAAACCTTCAACCTAGGCAATGCAGGAGCACTTAAAAGCATTAAAGCGTCTACAATTCTAAAAATAGGCAAAAGCTTTGGCAACAATGGAAAAGAAAAATTGATTCTTGATTCCAGCAGTCATGTTGAAAATATCACAGTAAATAGCCTTCAGAACAAGAAAAAACTATCTAGACAGTTCAACAACGCTTACACTGTAGACATGGAACTATTTCATTTAGCAAAAGCTTACCCGCAGATTATCTCTTACAAAATCATCTTAGATACTTTTAGGTTTAACCCTAAATCAATTATTTTTAAATTTATACTACCTTTGTTGGCAAAAAAAAATAATAAACTATTATACAATTTTTTCATAAGCAAATATTGTAGTTAATAAAAAATATCCCCTAGCTATTTAACCATAAGCTCTCAAGCTCAATAAAAAAGGCGTTATACTCTGCTAAGCTATTTTGCTAAACTATTTTCTGTTAAGCTATCCAACGCCTCTAATGCTGAAAAAGGATTAAGTGAATCTTTCTTTTTCGTTGCTTCTGCTTCCTTCTTTTGATCATCAATTAACTTTAATTGTTCATCTAGATTAGATTTCTGTTCTTTGGTCATTTTGTTTTTATAATTCTTATCTAAAACACTCAAAACTACTTCTTTCCCTTTGAATGTAACCAAAGCATCATCTATTAAACTAGAATAAAGATCAGTTAGTTTATACTTAATAAAAAGATCTAGCCCTGCAAAATATAATGAAGGGTAACGGTATCCTTGAAGCCTATTTTGCAGTATCAGCGCTTTCCTGATAGCTCTTATTGCTTCATCTTTGTTGCCCAATCTATCTAGCATCCTAGCAATCTGAGTATAAGTAAGTAGTTCACTATTAGCCATCAACGCTTTTTGATACTCAATTAAAGCCTCTTCATACTGCTGATTAACTTTGTAATCATAGGCCTTTATTTGAGAATCTATTATTTCGATATTAGCTGACAACTTTAGTGGCTTCAGCCATTCCTGAATGGCTTCCTGTTGCTTTTGTTGCAAGATTATCTGATCTACACGTTCATCTGTCAGGTCTGCTGGTTTATCTTTTTCTCTCTTATCTTCAACTAAAATAATATGGTACCCGTAAATAGTTCTTATTGGACCACCTATTTCACCCTTTGTTAGTGTATGCAACATGGACTCAAATTCTGGGACCATCTGTCCTCGACCGACCCAGCCCAAATCCCCACCTTTTTCAGCTGACGCAGTATCCTCTGAATATTTTTCTGCTATTTTCGCAAAGTTTTTTTTGTTACTCAGAACCATTTCATAAATTGTTTCTGCTTTCTTTAATTTAATTAGGTCTTCTTCCATATTATCTGTTGCTTGTTGGTCAACTTTTATCAAAATATGTCTAACTTTAGCCTCCGTAAAAGCCATTTCCCTATCCAAAGGTGTAACTCTAACCCTGCTAGTGATACCACCTAAAAATTTTGAAACAATAATATCATTCTTCTGTTGTTCTTTAAAAACTTTCCACTCTATCTTATTATCTTTTATGAGCTTCTTTAACGCACCTACATTCTTTAAGCCATAAGCCTTAACTAGCTGTTCCATCCTATAATTAAACTCCTGAGGGAAAACTTTTATCCCTTCTCGATTAGCTTCGTCCATCATTAACATGTTTGCTACTGTTTCTTGAAAGGCCTGATAACGATAATAATCCACTACATCCGGATCCAAAAGCATCCGTTGCTCACTAGGAATATTAGAAAAAGCTTGATTAAATTGCCTATTATAATAATAACCATCCAATGGTTTCCCATTTAACAAACCTAAGGCAGAAGTTGCTTCCTCTTTGTTTTCTTCACCATTACCTTGATTCAAAAAAGAATACGCCCCAATTCCTAAAAATGATAAGACAAATAACACGACTGTTATTGTTAATATTTCTTTAGCTCTCTCCCTCAAAAAATTTAACATTTTTACCTCCTAGCTATACTTTTTTAAAATATTCTTTAATAAACTTTTTACTGAAAAAAAACTGGCACTAACACTAATTGCTAATCCTATACTGATAATAAAAATATTTAAAGAAACAAAATTCATTTGCTTTGTAAAAACATAAGCAAAATGAAAGACCTGTTGTAAATTACTATTTACAAGAAAAAATATCAAATTAATAAGACCAACTGCCATTAAAGAACCTAGCAGCCCAATAATAAAAGCTTCTAAGACAAAAACAGATTCCACAAAACCATTGGTTGCACCCACTAATTTCATTATTTTTATTTCTTTTTCTTTAGCTATCATCGTGATATTGATAGTACTTGAAATGATTGTAAATGTTGAAAAAAGTAGCAAGATAACGATTAAACCTCCTATTAAATCAAACAACTTAACAATGCTTCTAAATTTATTAACAATAGTTTTACCATGTCTTACTTCTTCAATATCTTTTATAAACTTCAATTCTTTTAAAACACTATCAGTGTTATTAACCTTCTTTAATTTAATGATTATCAAGTCTGGCAAAGGATTACTAGGGATAAGCTCGATTATTTCTTTTTGGTATTGAAGCTTGCCTTTAAGGTCTTCCCAAGCAGATTCTTTAGTCACTACAGATAAGGATTTTACACCTTTAATCATCTTTATCTGATCACTAACTTGGCGCAACCGCGCTTCTGTGACATCACGAGTCAAATAAGCAGAAATATTAAGGTCATCACCTATAGCCGTTATCATGGAATTAATGTTCATAAACACTATCAAAAACATTGCTAACACAGATAGTGAAAGTGTTACCGTAAGAAAAGATAAGAAAGTCATGACAGCATTCTGTTTAATTGAGCTAATTGACTCTTCAAATAAAAAAATTAAAACTCTAACACTCATGATAACTGCCCATTTGCTGATCTCGGATTATATTGCCACCATGTAAAGCAATTACTCTTTTTCTCATAAGATCGACTATTGCCTTGTCATGTGTTGCAACAACTACAGTCGTATTGTCTAAATTGATTTTTGACATTAACTGGATTATTTCAAGTGACGCATCAGGATCAAGATTACCTGTTGGCTCATCAGCAAGTAAAACTGGAGGTTTGTTAATTATTGCACGCGCGATACACGCCTTTTGCTGTTCACCACCTGAAAGCTGATAAGGATAACAGTGTAGCTTGCTTTCCAACCCTACTAACTCTGCCACCCGTTCGATCTTCTCTACGATAATCTTCTTTCGTTCACCTTGAATTTTTAAAACATAAGCTAAGTTTTCATAAATAGTTCTATTTAGTATCTTAAAATCTTGAAAAACAAATCCTATGTTTTTTCTCAAATTAGAAACTTGCTTCTCATTAAGCTCATTAATACTAGTCATCCCCATGTATATTTTGCCAGATTCAGGAGTTTGCTCTCTTGTTAAAAGGCTCAAAATAGTAGTTTTTCCTGCACCAGTAGGCCCAACTAAAAAAACAAACTCATCTTTAGCTATATGAAGATTTATATGGTTAAGAACAACAAAGTCTTGATATTTTTTAGTAACGTTCCTTAGCCTAATCACTTATTTGCGTGAGACAGCAAGTAATGCTTTAGAAACAATGCCTTTTACATTCAGCCCATGCTTCTCTAATAGGGCATCTGGTTTCCCGCTCTCCCCGAATACTCCTGCGATACCAAGCATTTCGATTGGAACAGGACACTTGCGAGCAGTTACTTCTGCTATAGCACTACCAACACCACCAAAGATTGAATGTTCTTCAGCTGTAACAAATGCACCTGTGCTAACAGCCATTTTATAAATATTTTCTTCATCTAGAGGTTTAATACTAGAAACATTAACAACTGCGGCAGAAACTTCATGTTCTTTCTCCAAAACATCTGCAGCATCTAAAGCCATCTTAACCATTATTCCAGATGCCATTATTGTTACATCTTTACCTTCTTTCAAAACTTTATTCTTGCCTAGCTGAAAATCACATTCCCCTTCGTTAAAAATAACAGGAGTTGCTCCTCGGCTCATTCTTACATAAAAAGGACCAGATTCTTTGGCAACAAAATGGATTGCTTGTTCCGCTTCTAGAGCATCAGCCGGAACTATAACTCTCATATTGGGAAGTATTCTCATTAAAGCGATATCCTCCAGTGCCTGATGCGAAGCTCCATCTTCTCCCACAGTTATTCCTGCGTGAGTGGCACATACTTTTACATTAAGATTAGGATAACAAACTGAATTTCTAATCTGCTCCCATGTTCTCCCAGTAATAAACATTGCAAAGGAACTTGCAAAAACTGTTTTACCCATACAAGCAAAGCCTGCAGACATTCCAATACAATCTTGTTCAGCTATTCCGGCATTAAAAAATCTATCCGGAAACTCTTTGGCAAACTTCTCTGTTCTGGTTGAGCAAGATAAGTCTGCATCTAAAACAACAATATCTTTGTTTTTCTTACCTAAAGCGATTAATACTTTTGCATAATAATCTCTCATTGCTGCTACTCCTGACATCCACAAACTCCCATTTTTTTATCTAACTCACTACAAGCTATTGCTTTCTGTTCATCGTTACAAGGAGCACCATGAAAGCAAAGCTGGCTCTCCATAAAAGACACGCCCTTGCCCTTAACTGTCGCCGCTATTATAACAGTCGGCTTCCCAACTACTTTGTCTGCCGTTACTAAAGCACTCTCAATTTGCTCAAAATCATGACCATCAATATTAATAACTTCCCAGCCAAAGGCTTTAAGTTTATCAGTTAATGGCTCTATTCCCATTACATTAGTAATATTACCATCTATCTGTTGCTTATTATTATCTACAAAAACACACAGATTATCACATTTATAATGCGCGGCTGACATCATTGCTTCCCACACTTGTCCTTCTTGTAACTCGCCATCTCCCATAACTGCATAGACGCGATTCTTTTTGTTATCTAACTTCAGCGCCAAACTCATCCCAACTGAAACTGACAACCCTTGTCCTAATGAACCAGTAGACATCTCTATCCCCGGTAATTTATTCATATCTGGATGACCCTGCAATCTCGAACCAATACATCTAAGTGTTTTAAGCTCTTCTTCTGGAAAGAATCCTTTTATTGCCATTGCTGAATACAAAGCAGGTGCAGCATGACCCTTACATAAAACAAAAATATCTCTGTCTGCTTTTTTAGGCTGTTCTGGGTCAATATTTAACCAATTAAAATATAAAAAAGTAACAATATCAGTCATAGACATTGAGCCACCAGGGTGACCCGATTTAGCATAATGTGTCATCTCGATTATATGCTTTCGTATTTTGGCGGAGATATTATGAAGATAAGTTAATTGGTTTGCTGTTAACATTTCTTTTAGCTATTTTAACAGCAATTTATGAATATCAAAATAAGAAATATATATAACAAAGAAAATTAATATAATAAACCCTAAAAAATGAAATTTATATTCAAGTTTCTTCGTTATCTTTTCCCCAAAAATAAACTCCAAAAACAAGACGACAATCCTGCCCCCATCTAATGCTGGGAAAGGAAATAGATTAATAACTGCCAAATTAATACTTAACATCGCTAGAAAACTAAAAAAATAAGCAAATCCTTGGCTAGTAGCCTGACTTGTTAACTGAATTATGCCAACTGGTCCATAAACTTGATCAACGCCAATTTTTCTACTAACCAACATCCACAATCCTTTATAGGTAACAACCACAATATTAATACACTGGTCTAACGAATGTTTTAGTGAATTTATGACAGAAAATCTTTCCTTATTTTCTGTCGCCAAAACAATGCCAATGATGCTTCTTCCAGCTTTTTCAACAGGAGTTACTTTATATGAATGCTCATCCATACCCCTTTGAACCAAGATAATTTTTTCTTTCCCCTCGTACCGGCTCAACGCATTAATGACTTCTTTCCCTGAGGAAACCTTTTTGCCATCAATAGATAAAACAGCGTCTCCTTGCATTAGTCCTGCCATTCGTGCGGGGCCATTCTGCGAGATGGTTTCAATTACATTCGTTACTTTATTAGGGATACCTGTAACAAAAAATATTAAAAAAAACACTAACCAAGCAAAAAGCAAGTTATTAATTGACCCTGCCAAAAGAATTTTCAACCTATTCCAAAAACTAATTTTCACATTACTGTCTTTGTCTTCTAAAGCTGGAATTCTTACATATCCACCTAAAGGGAAGATTCGTAAAGAAAACACGGTACCATTAATTTCTTTTTTAAAAAAACATTTACCCATCCCTATAGAAAACTCAGAAACACTAATCCCGGCTGATTTTGCTGTCACAAAATGACCTAGCTCATGAACTAAAACGATTATAGATAGGCTTAATAATGCAACAACAAAACTCATTTAATAAATCGGCCCATTAACTCATGGCCAATGATTGCTTCCTTAGAATTATCCTGAGCATACTTTTCTGTATACACCGCATCCTTATTCTTTTGATTAATACTGCTGTCATAAATAATATATGGGACTAAATCTGCTGAGTGTGTCTTAATTTCAATTGGTGTCGAATGGTCTGGCAAGATTAGTATTTTATAATTTATGTCTCCTATTTCTGACAGAATTGTACCAATTACCCTGTTATCAAAATCCTCAATAGCTTTTATTTTTAAGTTCAAATCTCCAAGATGCCCAGCCTCATCAGGTGCTTCGACATGAATAAAAACAATATCGTAATTTTTTAAAGCCTCAATTGCATACCTTGCTTTACCTTCATAATTAGTATCAACAAAACCTGTAATACCTGGAACCGAAACATAATCCATCCCAGCAGCAAAACCAAGACCTTTAATTAAATCTACAGCCGTGATAACGCCACCTTTTAATCCATATACTGATTCAAAATTTGGAATAGACAACTTTGTGCCTTGACCCCACAACCAAACCATATTTGCCTGAATATTTGTTGGCATTATTTTCAAACTTTTTTCCATTATTTCTTTAATTAACGAAGAACTCATCCCTTTTGGCAAATAATCAGAAATACCTTGACCACTAATATCGTGCGGAGGTGTAGTCTCAATATTAAAAACTTCACCTTCAACCTTCAATAAATTTCGATAACTTACGCCAGAAAAAAACTTCATATTATTGATATGTTCTATCATTTTATTCAACGCACAAATCGCGTCCTTACCATCTTTATTGGAAATATGGCCAGCCGTAAAATCCTTCATTTTGCCATTCTCTATAGTAACTAAATTAGCGCGAAAAACAGTATCTTCATCACCAAGTTCAATGCCTTGGGCAACTGCTTCAATAGGAGCACGTCCTGTATAATACTTGGCTGGATTATATCCAAACACAGACAAATTACAAACATCACTGCCTGGAGGTAAATTATCAGGCGTATTTTTCACTAAACCTATTTCACCTTTGCTAGCCAATAAATCTAAATTAGGAATATTTGCTAGTTCTAACGCAGTTTTACCGTCTTTACTGTCAGAAGGCCATCCAGACATCCCATCACCTATAATAACTATATACTTCATGTGTTTTATTATAACGTTTATTTGTTGATTTGTTTACTTCGACTTCACTTGCCCAAGCATTGTTTTATTTGCCCGCCCCAAATAGCTATTTGCTAAACAATTGTATTTTGGAATTTGCTCCACAGGTTCATTCAAGTTTTATTTATTCAAACTTATACCAACAAACGCAAGACTATCTTGGTCGACATTGCCGGTAATACTAACCCTCTGATTGATATCAAAAGCTTGAAAAGAAGAAAGACCCGCACTAATCGGAGCCTTAATAATAAAAGCTAATGAATCCTCAATCCCCTCTGGAAGCTCAGCCGTAGTCCTCCAATTTTTACCATACATAGCTGGGTTTATGCCATGCCTATCAAGTGGTTCATCTGTTGCAAAAACTAAAAAATACCCTTGAAATTCAGAAGAAACATCTTTGCTGCCTGTAGCTTCCACATGTGCACCCATATTGGCATAATATGCTATTTCTAAAATCACATCCTCTAGTACTTGCATGGAAACCCCCTTTTGCCCTATCTCATTCAAGCCAAAAGAAAGTCTCGTTTCATCATCTCCTCTATTCGTTACTGCTTTAGACTTATCAACTTGTCCATTTTGTTTATTTACAGCAAATAATGCCTCAGAAGGAGCAACTCCCCTAATATACAAATACTTATTTTCAAGATTACTGGTTCGCGCAATTAAATTATATAATAACCTACAAATCTGCACGTCCAAGGCCTCGTCATTAATAGAAATTATTTTTAGTTCCATAACTAAGTTATGCCCAATAAAGGAATTTTTAAACGATTTAATTTAAATATCTATAAAGTACTAATAAATTTATTGATTCTGACAATGGCCTCTTTGAGCTCATCCAAGCTGCAGGCGTAACAACAACGCACATGATCATCAATCATAGTTCCAAAGGCATTGCCAGGAACTACTGCTACTCTACCTTCTTGTAAAAGTTTCATTGAAAAATCTTCAGCGCTAAGACCAAACTTTTTCACATTGGGAAACATATAAAACGCTCCTTCTGGTTTTTGCACATCAAATCCTATTTCAACTAATGATTCATAAAAATAATTACGTCTTAACTCATACGAATTTTTCATTCTTTTTAACTCCGCACGTCCATTCCTTAATGCTTCAATAGCTGCATATTGCGACATTATTGGAGCACATAAAACGTTATACTGCTGTATTTTAACCATTTCGTTAAGAACTTCTCTAGGACAAGCCACATAGCCAATTCTCCAGCCAGTCATCGCGTATCCTTTGGAGAAACCATTGAGAAGGATTAACCTGTCTTTAATGTAAGTAGAAGCAGAAAGTGGTTCCATCTCATAAACCAAATCGCCATAAACCTCATCAGAAATAAGCCAAAGGTCATGTTTCTTGCATGTCTCAATGATGCTCATAAGTTGTTCTTTGTTAATCATTTTACCTGTAGGATTACTAGGGTAAGAAATAAGAACAGCCTTTGTCTTCGGCGTAATATGCTTTTCAATTGCCTCTTTTGTGAGAATTAAATCAGTGGACCTAGTGTCTACAATAACAGGAACCCCACCAGCTAGATAGGCCAATGGCTCATAACAAACATAACTTGGCACTGGAATTATTATTTCATCTCCAGGGTCAAGCAGTGTTCTAAATGTCAAATCAAGCCCAGCTGACACACCAACGGTGATCATTATTTCATCTTTGGGATCATATTCAGCAGAAAAGCGTGTCTGTAAATCATTACTGATTTCTTTCCTTAACTCCAATAATCCCATATTGGAAGTATACGAGGTATGGCCTTTTTCTAAATGATAAATGCCTTGCTCTGTTATGTGCCAAGGAGTTGGGAAGTCAGGCTCGCCAACACCAAGAGAAATGACGTCCTTACTGTTAAGAACTAAATCAAAAAACTTTCGGATGCCTGAAGGCTTTACTTGCTTAAGTCTGGCAGATAACTCTTTCATTTATAGCTCCTAGAATGCAACATTTAAACGGCTGGAACCTTCACATTCAATAGTACCCATAATCACGCCGTTTTCTTTATATTTCTTTAATTGAAAATGTGTTGCAGTGGAAAGTATTCTGCCTATTGGAGAAAGTTTTTTTGAAACAAAGGAGGCAATATCTTTCAGTGATTTACCCTCTACTACTACTAGGATATCATATGCTCCACTCATCAAATAGACTGACTTAACTTCAGAAAATTTTTGTAGCCGTTCACCTAAACTATCAAAACCTTTGTCTCTTTCAGGAGTAACTTTTACTTCAATAAAAGCAGTAACGGACTGGCCGTTGTCTAATAATTCATCATTAATTACCGCTGTGTATTTTAAAATAATCTTATCAGCTTCCAGTTCTTTGATTAAACTATCAACTTCCTTCTCTGAAATACCAATCATCTTTGCGATATCAGCATTAGCCAATCTGGAGTTTTCCTTTAAGATTTGAGTCAGTTTTTCTTTAATAATCATTTCACACCCCTATTAATTTTACTATTTCACTAAGTGAATTTGATACTTTATGTGTTTTTTCAGACATCTTGATTGCATTGTCTGGGTCTTTTAAGCCATGACCAGTCAGAGTACAAACGATAACGTCCCCAGATTTAAACATCTCTTTCTTTTTTAATATTCCAGCAACAGATGCTGCAGAAGCTGGTTCGCAAAAAACGCCTTCCGTTGCTGCTAACAATTTAAACGCTGACAATATTTCCTCATCAGTTACGCTATCAATAAGCCCAAAAGACTCATCTCTCGCTGTTTCTGCTTGTTTCCAACTTGCTGGATTTCCAATGCGAATAGCTGTTGCTACTGTTTCTGGTTTATCAAAAATATGTCCCTTTACAATAGGGCAAGAACCCTCTGCCTGAAACCCTATCATCTTTGGGACACTTCGTGCCTTTTTATTATCTCTATACTCAGTATATCCCTTCCAATATGCAGTAATATTACCAGCATTTCCTACTGGTAATGAATGATACGTAGGAGCAAAACCTAACGCATCAATAATCTCAAAAGCGGCTGTCTTTTGCCCTTCTATTCTAAAAGGATTAATAGAGTTAACCAACTCGATTGGATACATACTTGTAACTTCTTTCACTGTATTAAGCGCATCGTCAAAGTTACCCTCAATTTCTATAACAAGCGCATTATGCATCATCGCTTGAGCTAACTTACCTAAGGCAATCTTGCCTTCGGGAATTATTACAACAGACTTAATGCCAGCTCTGGCAGCATAAGCAGAAGCAGAAGCAGAAGTGTTGCCCGTAGAAGCACACATAACTGCCTTCATTCCCTTTTCAACTGCTTTGGTAATAGCCATAGTCATTCCACGGTCCTTAAATGAACCTGTTGGATTAAGGCCTTCGTACTTAAAATACACTTTTATGCCTTTACCAAGCAAAGAAGAAATATGAACAGCTGGAATAAGTGGAGTATTCCCCTCATTTAATGTAATAATCTTAGTGCTAGCCGAAACTGGCAAATACTCACGATATCTATTAATAAGTCCCATATAATGCATAAAGGTATTATAAGGCTAAAAGCTGAAAGCTAAAAGCCTAAAGCTTGAGAAATCAACAATAAAGCAATTAATTTTATAAAAAATAAAAAATGCCAGCCCTTACAATTTATTTACAAAAATAGCTTTCCCCAACTAATCTTTTAGATATTTTTTAATTAGTGCAGTTGTTGATGGATCATGTGACCTTGGACTACCTGACTCAATATCTTTTAAAATAACACCAGCTAACTCTTTTCCCAATTGAACACCCCATTGGTCAAAACTCAGCACTTGCCAAATTATCCCTTGAGTAAAAATCTTATGCTCATACATAGCAACAAGCATACCCAAGGTCTTCGGCGATAATTCCTGCAAAAATATCGCATTACTTGGTCTATTACCTTCAAATGTTTTGTGTGGAATAAGCTCTTCTGAACAACCTTCAGCGATAAGCTGTTCTTTAGACTTGCCATTCATTAACGCTTCCTGCTGAGCTATAAAATTCGCAATCAGCTTGTCATGGTGCTCTTTTCTATACGGGTGTGCAGGATTAATACAAGCTATAAAATCACAAGGAATAAGCTTTGTTCCTTGGTGAATAAGTTGATAAAAGGCATGTTGCCCATTCGTACCCGGCTCGCCCCAAATAACAGGTCCAGTTTGATAGTCTACTCTTTCACCATCTCGGGTAATAACTTTACCGTTGCTTTCCATATCTCCTTGTTGAAAATAGGCAGCAAATCTTTCTAAACGTTGGTCATAAGGGAGCATTGCCATGGTCTCAGCACCAAGGAAATTATTATACCAAATACCCAATAACGCTAAGTTCATGGGAATATTTTTTTCGACTGGAGTATTTAAAAAATGCTCATCCATAAGGTTATACCCTGCCAATAAATCTGCATAAGCATCTTTACCAATAGATAACATGATTGGCAAACCAATTGCTGATGGGGAAGAATATCTACCTCCGACCCATTCCCAAAAAGGAAACATATTCTCGAGGTCTATCCCAAATTCAGAAACTTCTTTTTCAGCTGTAGAGGCTGCTACAAAATGTTTAGCAACATCTTTATCTTTCATCTTAGCTAAGAACCAATTCTTAGCGGTAACAGCATTTTGCATAGTTTCTTGAGTTGTAAATGTTTTAGAAGCAACAATAAACAAAGCATCTTCAGGGTTACACTTTTGTAAAACTTCATAAATATCTTGTCCATCAACATTGGAAACAAAATGGAAGGTAATTTCTTTAGTTCTATACGGTTCTAATGCCCTAACAAGCATTTTCGGGCCTAAATCAGACCCTCCTATGCCAATATTCACAACTGTCTTTATTCTTTTACCAGTTGCACCCTTCCACTGACCACTCCTGACCTTATCAGTAAAAACTGACATCCTATTTAAAACATCACAGACCATTGGCATGACGTCTTTGCCTTCAGTAAAAATCGAAGATTTAGGAATAAACTTGTTAGAATCTAACTTAACATTACGTAAAGCAACGTGTAGAACAGCTCTCTTTTCTGTGGTGTTTATCATTTCACCAGAAAACATCTTGTCAGCCCAATCACTAACATCAGAAACCTTGGCTAAATTATATAACGCCAACATAATTTCCTGCGTAACCCTATTCTTTGACGTGTCCAAATACATTTCGCCTAAAGAAAAACTCATCTTCTCTAAACGTTGAGGATCCAACTGAAATTGTTCTTTAATATTAATCTCTTTTGTTGCTAATTCTTCTAACTTTATCCATTCCGCTGTTTGTGAAATCAATGTAACCCCTCCATTTATGTTATTACCTAAACTTACTACCCTGTTTTTAAATTTTATTCTTCCTAATAATATACTATATTCTTTTATATATCGAACAAATAAATAAAGTTTTCTAAAAACTTGTTTCTTTTGTATGCCAATATCATAATCATCCTTGTATAGTAAAGTCCTCAAAAATAGGTTATATTTTATCTATGATTAAAGAAATTGAAAGAAAATTTCTCATAAAAAAATTACCAACAGATTACTTCTCAAACAAACATGCTGAAATAATCCAAGGATATATTAGTGTAGATGGAGATGGAACAGAAGTAAGACTAAGAGAGCTGGATAAAACATACACAATGACAGTTAAAACAGGGAAAGGACTTATCCGAGATGAGTACGAAATAACAATCTCCCTTGAACACTACAACAAGTTCTGGCCAACTACTTCAGGCAGAAGAATAAAAAAAACTAGATATTATCTTCCATATAATGAATTTATCATTCAATTAGACGTCTATCATGGCCATCTCAAAGGTTTATTCGTAGCTGAAATAGAATTTTGCTCAGTTGATGAAAGCGCTACTTTTGTTCCCCCACAATGGTTTGGTGAAGAAGTTACTACTGATGTTAAATATAAAAACAAAAATATAGCTATTTACGGAATAAACTTACGTTAAATAATTATCATCGCATCACCAAAACTAAAGAATCTATACCCCAACTTCTTTGCTGTTTCATATGATTGCATTATAAAATCTCTATCTGCAAACGCTGAAATCATTAACAATAATGATGATTTAGGTAAATGAAAATTTGTGATAATAGAGTCAGCCACCTTAAACTCAAATCCAGGATAAATGAAAATGTCTGTTGAGCCTTCTCCTGCTTCTAGTCTTCCATGTTTCTGAAATACCCCCTCTAAAACCCTTGTAGTCGTTGTCCCTACAGCGATAACTTTTTTGCCTTTGCTTTTGGTTTCATTAATTTTATCTATGGTTTCTGTTGAAATTTCATAATTCTCACTATGCATTATATGCTCTAAATAATTATCACATTTAATCGGACGAAAAGTACCAATACCCACATAAAGCGTCAGAAATGTACTATCAATCCCCTTGTTCTTTAATGTCTCTAATAGCTCATTATTAAAATGCAGACCAGCAGTAGGAGCAGCTACCGCCCCCTTTTTTTCAGCAAAAACTGTTTGGTATCTTTGTTTATAAAAATCTGTTTTTGTTTCCTCATAATTTATATATGGTGGTAACGGTATCTGACCTAACCTATCTATTACTTCGAAAAAATCAAAATTTGTTTGAAAGCTAACTAATCTTTTACCTTCTTCCAAAATACTAACAACCTCAAAGGATAAATCAGAAGAAAAACAAACCACTGTTCCAACTTTTATTCCTGGCTTAACAAGGACTTCCCAAAGAATTTCTCCTTCTTTGCTTCTGTCTTGCAGTAAAAAAACTTCTACTTTACCACCTGTTTGCTTTTTCCCATAAAGCCTTGCTGGTAGAACTTTTGCATTATTGAAAACTAACAAATCTCCTGATTCCAACAACTCTTCTAGTTGATTAAAAATCTTATTAGTTATTTTTTTATTTTTTCTATCAAGGACCATTAACCTTGAATCAGAACGTTTATCAGAAGGTAATTGAGCAACAAACTCTTTAGGGAGCTCATAATCGAAATCAAAGATTGAAGCCATTAATTAATGTTTTTTATATAAAGTAACAGTAAATGTCGTTCCTTTTCCAAGAACGCTATCTACGCTAATGTCAGCACCGTGTAATTCGATGATGTTTTTTACGATAGATAAACCAAGACCAGTACCGTCATATATTTTTGTTAACGAATTATCCACTTGCCTAAATTTATCAAAAATTATTTTCAGGTCTTCTTTTTTTATACCAATACCACTATCTTTAATTTCAACAACTATCTTGTCTTTCCCGCCAGTAACATTAACATCTATTTGTCCTTTTTCGGTAAACTTGATTGCATTGGAAAGTAAATTGGAAAAAACGCTCTCCATATTATCTATATCAACTTCAACCAGCAAATCTTTCACGCTTTTACCTTTAATAATATTAACATTAAGTTTTAATTTCTTTTTGTCGGCTTGTATCATAATTTTCTTAACTGTGTCGTTAATTAAAACGCTAACATCTACCATCTGTAAATTGAGCCTTGTATTTCCAGACTCTACCTCATTTAGCAAAAGCAATTTATTAATAATCTTCAATAAAGATAAACTATTTTCATGTGCTATTCTCAAAAATGTTTCTTGTGTTTTAGGTATATTTCCATAGTTAAGAACTATTTCAATATAGCCAAGTATGCTAGTTAATGGTGTTCTTAGTTCATGCGAAATGTTTTGCAGAAATTGATCTTTAAGCTCATCAAGCTCCATTAACTGTTTATTCTTATCTTCTAACTCTTTAGTCTTTGCCTCTACAATATCTTCAATGTTATCTATATGCTCTTTTAATTGTTTATCTATCTCAAACAATCGTTGCATCATACCATTAAAAGCATCAGCTAATTCATTAAATTCCTTATTGGAATTGACATCTATTGTTTTTTCAAAAATTCCATTTTTAACACTATCTATTGAAGCTAAAAATTTCTTGTATGGGCTAGAAAAGTTTTTTACATAAAAATAAATCAAAGATCCAAATCCAAAAATAACAAAAAAGATAAGTGCTCCTATATAAAAAACTAAAAACCTCTCATACGACAATGTCCTTTGACGAAAAACAAAAGAAACATCTGCATAGTTCTCATTAGTTATGCGATGCAATTCAGACAACACGCTATCCTCAAGAAAGTTAAGCTGACGAACAATCGCTTGTCTTTCTGCTTGTGATATTTTCTTCTCAAAAAGTATCTGAATTAAATCCTTAGTTTTTATGTAAAACTCATATTCTTTCTGCATAACTCCAACATAGGAGCTACCATATTGATTACTACTCCTAAGAAAATTGTGAAATTGATAATCTAAACTATTGATTAAATGAATAAAATCTCTTCTCGCCTCATAAGTGACACTATCAGAATGTTTATATGACAAATAGAAAAGTTTGGAAAAAGATGTATATATATTTTGAACAGCATTGGCATTATACGCATAAAAAGCTAATTTACTATCTATCTGCCTGTCCTTCTGAAAGTTATTGAATAAGACAACGGCTGATGCCAAGAAAAAAAGAAAAAATAAAGTAATTATTAAAAAAAACTTAAATCTAAATGAAAATACTTTTATTTTATTTGTCATACCTTAATTATATTTACTTTACTCAAAAAGTAAACGAACCCTTTCTTTACTATCAACAAATTTTGCTTTCATAAACACACAGAACAACCTGCTTTATCTCCACTAAGAACAGCATCTACTTGTTTGGCGACATCAATTGCCACATTAATCTTTGCTTCTTTTGTAGCTGCACCCAAGTGTGGTGTTGTAATAATATTCTTTACTCCAATTAATGAATTTCTCTTACCAGCAGGTTCTTCAGAAAAAACATCTACAGCCGCTGCCTTAACCTTGCCACTCTCTACTGCGTCTTTTAAATCTTTCTCAACAACGATTCCACCTCTAGAACAATTAACAAAAAAAACTCCATCTTTCATTTTATCAAACATACTCTTATTGAATAATCCTTCTGTATCTTTATTTTTAGGAATATGTAAGGTTAAAAAGTCTGACGTAGACAATACTTCATTCAAATCAAGTAATTTAAGACCATCTAACTCAGGGTAAGCATTAGTCACGCCTACATCATAACCTACAACCTTCATGCCAAATGCTTTAGCATACAAAGCCACTTGTCTACCAATTTTACCTAACCCAATGATTCCAAGCGTCTTACCCCTCAGTTCGGTTCCGAGAAAAGCTGGTCTGTCCCATTTTCCGTCTTGTAAGCTTTGATGTGAAAAGGGAATGTTTCTACTAACTGATAAAACCATACCTAGCGTATATTCAGCTGCTGCTACGGTATTCCCTTCGGGTGAATTAACTACAACAATTCCTTTATTGTGCGCTGCCTGAACATCAATGTTGTCAACTCCAACACCGGCACGCCCAATAATTTTCATTTTTTTTGTAGCATTGATAATTTTTTTGGTAACATTGGTTTCGCTTCTTACAATCATCGCGTCATAATCCGCAACAATAGAAACTAATTCCTCTTCAGAAAGTCCTGTTAGAACATCCACTTGATACTTCTTGTTCAGTATCAATAATCCCTCTTCAGATAACTTATCACTGATTAAAATCTTTTCCTTGGACATGGACCCTTCTCCCCTGAATCAACAAAAAAGCACCCTTTCGGGTGCTTTTGAAATTATCTCTTTCTGTACTGTGTGCCTTTTCTGGCTTTCTTCTTACCGTACTTCTTTCTCTCAACTATCCTATCATCTCTAGTTAAAAGTCCTTCACCCTTTAGAATTGTTCTATATTCTTCAGAAACAACATTAAGACCTTTCGCGATACCATACATAACTGCATCTACTTGACCACTGATTCCACCACCATTAACTGAAGCAATAACATCATATCTATCATTAGTTTTTGTTAACAACAATGGTTTCATTAATTTGGTTCTTTGAGTCAAAGAAATATTCATGT
>JAQWCF010000008.1 GCA_028706105.1 Candidatus Margulisiibacteriota bacterium | reverse complement strand
CGGGGTATAGCGCAGCCCGGTAGCGCACACGTCTGGGGGGCGTGTGGTCGTCAGTTCAAATCTGGCTACCCCGACCATAATTAATTAGCATAAAACACTAATTAAATAGAATAATCTAGAATAGCTTTTCTTTTCCTAGATTTTTCTACTAAATCTTGCAATGTAACGTTATCTACAATATCTGAAACAGCCTTTGTTGCCTTTTGCCAAATTATTCTAAGAGCACAATGGTCTACATCCTTACAATCTTTATAGCAACTATCCACACAAGCTATTGGCTCAATCGGTCCATCCACATAACGAACAACATCTCCTAAAATAATCTGAGCAGGGTGTTGGTCTAAATAATAACCACCATTTTTACCTCGCTTACTCTTCACAAACCCACCTTTTAGCAAATCCGACATAACTGTCTCCAAAAACTTATGGGGTATATCCAGCTCTCCAGACAGCTCTTGCAACCTTATGACATCTTTTACGCCATAAGAAATAGCTAAATAAAGCAGTGCCTTCAATGCATAATCTCCTTTAAACGATATCTTCACGCTAAATTCCTTTCTATAGCAATTGATGCCATTAAAGATGCACAAGTCATAACCCTATGCGCCAATGGAGGATTGTTTTTTCCCACCTCTGTAATACCGTCACCAACAATAAATAAATTATCTCTCATTTTTCTTATTTTAATTTCTTCACCAACTACTCCAGACATCCCATTACCAAAGATAAGAAGCTTCTCTGTGTTACCAAAAAACTCCAAAAACATTATCTTCGATTCTGTATTATCAAACGCCTCAAATAAAACATCTCTATCTTGAAAAAAATTTTGGAGATTATCTTTTGTTAACCTAACGTTAATAACATTAACCTTCACCGCAGGATTTATTTTCTGCAATCTTCGAGCTGTCGTGACTACTTTAGCTAGACCTATCTCGTCTATAAAATAATTCTGTCGATTCAGATTGCTAGAATCAACAATATCATCATCAATTATCTCAAAATCGACAAATCCAGTTCTAACTAATATCTGTGCGATATTAGAGCCGAGTCCACCCACACCAGCTATCCCAATCTTGGTGCTCTGAATTTTCTCTAATTGCTCTCTTGATAAATACCGCAATAATCCTTCTTCAAATATGTTTTTCAAAATATCTCCTTTAAGTCTCACCCAGCTTAACTCGCCGAAAACTGATAAAATATTGTCTTTACGCCACCCTCTCCTAAATGAGAGGGGTTAATGAACTTTTCACCTTTAACTTTACTTTTCTCCCTCTTGAGACTTGTGCAGAGCTTGTCGAAGTAGGGGGCTAGGGGGAGTGTCATCCTCCACCAACAAACCTAACAATTTCTACCTTATCGTTCTCTTTCAGAATAGTTGTATCCCAAAGCTCTTTACTAATTATTTTAAGATTAAGTTCTACAACGACTGCCTCAGGTTTAATAGAAAAAGCAGACAATAATCCACTAATGTAACTTCCCTTTTTAATAGACTTTAGTTCTCCATTAACCGTTACGTTCATGCGGATGCTTCCTCTTGAAACAACCAAGTAGAAAGGTATCTCTCTCCTGTATCAGGCAACACTACAACAATAACCTTACCTTTAGCCTCAGGTCTTTTAGCTACTTCTAGCGCTGCCCATAACGCGGCCCCACTGGAAATACCTACCAAAATTCCTTCTTGTCTTGCTAGCTGTCTTGAAGTTTCTCCAGCCACTTGAGCGTCTACTTTAATTATTTCATCTGTAAACTTAGCCTTATAAATAGAAGGGACAAACCCAGCGCCAAGCCCCTGAATCTTGTGTGGTCCAGGCTTACCACCAGAAAGAACTGAAGATTCTATAGGCTCCACAGCAACTATTTTCACAGCAGAATTCTTTTTCTTTAGAGTTTCACCTACGCCAGTAATCGTTCCTCCAGTTCCAACTCCAGCCACAAAATAATCGACTGTTCCATCTGTGTCTCTCCATATTTCTTCTGCTGTAGTAAGCCGATGTATCTCTGGATTTGCTGGATTATCAAATTGATGTAAGACCAAACTATTAGGAATCTCTTTATTCAATTCATTTGCCTTATCAATGGCACCTTTCATACCCTTAGAACCCTCAGTAAGAATAAGTTCCGCACCAAAAATCTTCAGTAATTGCCTGCGTTCCATGCTCATTGTTTCTGGCATAGTCAAAATAAGCCTATACCCTCTTGAAGCAGAAATAAAAGCTAGTGCAATACCAGTATTGCCGCTGGTTGGCTCAATTAGAACAGTGTCTTTATTAATTAACCCCTTTTTCTCGGCAGACTCTATCATTGCAACACCTAGCCTGTCTTTAACACTTGAAAGTGGATTAAACGATTCTAGCTTAACTAAAACCTCAGCGTTTAAACCTTCCGTCATTCTATTCAATCTAACAAGTGGTGTTCTTCCTATTGTTTCTGAAATGTTTTTGTAAATTTTACTCATGACATATTCCTTTCTATTTAAAACACCTCCTACCAAATAAGACAGAGGTCTGTTTTAATCTTTGTTAGATACTTTCCAATGCTTGTTCAATATCAGCCAAAATATCATCAATATGTTCAATTCCAATAGATAGCCTGATGTAATCCTGAGAAACACCAGTCGCTAACTGCTCAGCTTCCGATAACTGCTGATGCGTTGTGCTCGCAGGGTGGATAGCTAAAGTTTTGGCATCACCAATATTCGCAAGATGTGAAACAAGTTTTAAGGAATTAATAAAATTTTTGCCAGATTCTAATCCTCCTTTTATACCAAATCCAAGAATAGCTCCTGCGCCTTTTGGTAAATACTTCTTCACTTTAGGCTTCTCTGGGCTGGAAGAAAGACCTGGATAATTAACCCAAACAACTTTCTTATGTCCTTGCAAATACTCCGCAACTTTTAAGGCATTTTCACAATGCCTAGCCATTCTTAAATGAAGCGTTTCTAATCCTTGAAGAAATAAAAACGAATTAAAAGGAGAAAGCGCTGGACCAAGATCTCTTAATAAGACTACCCTCGCTTTAATAATGTAAGCTATGTTTCCTAATGGTTTCATAGCATCTACAAAATTTATCCCATGGTAACTAGGATCAGGATCCGCAATCAATGGAAATTTACTTTTTCCGTATTCTTTTACAGTCCAATCAAATTTTCCAGAATCAACAATCACTCCGCCTAAAGATGTACCATGTCCGCCAATAAACTTGGTTGCAGAATATACAATTATGTCTGCACCAAAATCAAATGGACGAAGTAGATATGGAGTAACTGTGTTATCCACAATAAAGGGCAATTTGTTATCGTGAGCAATCTTTGCAATTAACTCTAAATCTGTCACATTATTTTTTGGGTTACCAATACTTTCTGCATAAATTGCCTTTGTCTTTGCTGTAATTGCCTGCGTTATCTTCTCTGGTGTAGCAGAATCAATAAATACCACTTTAATACCCAGTTTAGCAAAAGTGTAATGAAATAATGTATATGTACCACCGTAGAGATTATCCAAAGAAATAATCTCATCGCCAGCTTGAGCAAGGTTAAGAATAGCTAAGGTTATTGCCGAGGAACCAGAGGCAACAGCTAAGGCCCCTACTCCACCCTCTAACTGCTCAACTCTCTTTTCAAAAACATCAGAAGTTGGGTTCATTAGTCTAGTATAAATGTTTCCAAACTCTTTTAACCCAAATAAATTTGCTGCATGGTCAGTGCTCTTAAACTGATAAGATGTTGTCTGATAAATAGGAACGGCTCTAGCCCCGGTAGTAGAATCAGCCTCTTGTCCTCCATGTATAAGAATTGTTTCTGGGTTTAACTGTTTGTCTTTTGTCATTTTTCTTTCTCCTTTATAGTTTATTTCTCTTATTCTACCTCTTAAGAGGGAGTTAGATGTCGTGTCATTATTTACATAATCCCTATAGGGTTTATGGGGTATATAATAATACTTTAAAAAATCATTGTCAAGACCTCTCCCCCTGTCCCTCTCCTAAAAGAGAGTGGCAAAAATAAAATGTTTATTATAAGTTGAAACAAGAAGGATAAAAGTTGTACAATCAGAGCTGATGGACAATAAAAACTACACATTAATTACTGGCGGATCTTGTGGCATAGGACTTGCTCTGGCCTATGAGTTTGCTAGACATGGGCATAATCTAATTCTTGTATCTAGAAAAAAAGAAACACTAGAAGAAACTGCCAAACAAATAAGGAAACAGTATCCAGTAGAAGTAATAACTATTGCTCAAGATTTGACCTTAACTGATTCTGCAAACCAACTATTTCAAGAATGTGAAAAACAAAACCTAGAAATTAACATTCTGGTGAACAATGCCGGATTTGGTAACTATGGGTTCTTTGCTCATACAGACACACAAACAGACCTAGAATTAATCACACTCAACATCACAGCACTAACTCATCTCACAAAGCTATTTCTGCCTGCTATGATACAAAAAAAATCAGGGCAAATATTAAATGTTGGCTCCATGGCAGCTTTCTACCCTGGACCATTCATGGATACTTACTTCGCTAGCAAAGCTTATGTGGTGAGTTTCTCGGAAGCACTTAACGAAGAAGTCCGTTGTCTAGGAATAAAGGTTAGTTGTCTCTGCCCTGGTCCCACTGAAAGCAACTTTGGAAAACGTGCTAACTACAAATTTAAGTCTCATAATAAAATTAAAATGACAGCAGAGGATGTTGCCAGAATAACCTATAAAAATATGATGAAAAAGAAAGTTATAATTATACCTGGCACTAAAAATAAGCTACTTTACTATGCAAATCTATTAATCCCACGTTTTCTAAAACCACGAGTCGTCAAATACTACAGTGGGTTTAAGGACTTTGAAGTTCAGTGTTAATAACAACTAGGTTCCCGCTAAACCTTTAACAAATAATCTATAAAACAAATTAAACTTCCCTTTATATCCTTGATCTAAATAAGTTGAATTATCAATAAACCCTGCTCTATATTTATCGATTTTTGCTCTTGTTTTTAGTATAAAATCTGGAGTAGTCGATTGACTATCAACTCCATTGCCAACTATATCGATAACTTTTGCTAACTGAAACAATGTAATATCATTATCAGTATAATTAACATAATAACCCACTGGTTTATCGCTTTTATAATCTACTGCATCTTTATTAAAAGCAATTCTAGGGTCACTTAACCTTGCTAAATATTGCACCATTTCTGGATCATCATAATCATTTGTTAAAATCCTTACTCCCAGCCTAATTTTTCCAAACTGAATATTATCGGCAGTAGGTTCTGTTTCAGCAGCCATTTTTTCAATCTCTACCTTAATATCTTTATAAGCATCTGGTCTATCTTCACGAGTATCGTGTAATAAAAGGATTTTTGCTAATAATGGGCTATGTACTCCAAAAAATTCATGCATCACTCGCAATAGATGAATCTGATGCACAAAATAAGGTCTAATCCCATCTGTTCGATATTGCCCCATATGTCCCTCGATTACTCTATTTCCTAACCACTGCAACTGCCTTAAATCGTCAGGAGTCACCTCCTTCAGTGTCGACAAGGCCTTGTCGAGCTCAAACTGCAGATATACCCTAACTGCCTCGTCCTCTATCATCTGGTTCACTTTACCTGGACCAGGCACATCATCTAGAAACTGAGGAGGTGTTGCTCCAATCCCTAAGTAATACTGATTATTTAAATGTTCCCCAATTTTCTTAGCAAAGCCTAAGTCCTGCATCATTTCTTTTAAAATTTCCAATTGATTCTCAGCAGACAGTTTGTTTAATGCCTCTTCCCCGCCTGCTCTAGCTAACATCTCCTCATACAAACACTTAGTAGCTGCTTTAATCTGCACAAAATCTTTTTCAAGCTCTTCTGTTGAAAGCATAGAAGCTGGAATATAATTAGATTTTTGCATCCTTTGCAGACCTCGCAAAGGTTGACCTGCCTTCCATGTAGCATTTGCAAACCTTGCAACCAATAACATGTCATTAATTTTTTCTGGTGAGTTGTTGTCTTCTGCTAAAAGATATTTAAAAACTTCTGAAATATTCTTAAATTTTATCTTAGTACCAGTATCAGCATTCTTTATTTCAAGCAAAACACCCGCTCCGCATTCAACCGCTATTGCTCCGGCTTGATTAATTGCTATCTTCTCATTGTTACCATTCTTAATACCTTGGACTTTCTGTGTTATTCTTTCTTGTGCAACTCTCAATAAACCTGCTACTCCTTGATGAACATCTTTAATCGAAATTGGTTGTGGCAAATCAGATAAAGATACAAGCTTCTTGCTATTGTTCATCGCTATTATTTTAAAACTCATCACACCTATTCCTTTATTTTATTCACTATTAATTGTCAAACCCCAGACAAAATACTTTTAAGCTTTTGCTTACTATCACATTTACTATTCCCATTTAATAAAAATAAAAACATCAAAAGAAATTAATAGATAATATTAAATGTCAAAAAAGCAATCGGACTACAGCTGACACACTGCAAAAGCCAATGCTCCAATCATAAAAACAATATACAAAAACCCCATCTGTGCGCTCATTTGATCTTTATCCTCGTCTGAACTCGGGAGCAATATCAAATTCACTGCAGGTGGCATCAAACTTTGAATAATTAAAAGAATTGCAACTAGTTTATCAAACTTAAAAAAGTATATTAATAACAATGTTGTCGCAGGAAAAAACAAATACTTGATTAAAATTATTCTAAGCATGTCACCGCTGAAAACTGATTTTTTCCCAATCATGCTATGTCTAATTACCCCGCCAAAGAAAAACAAAGCACCAGGAATAAGAAGCAATCCAAGAAAATCCTCTAGCAGTAATAAAGCTGGCATTTTAACCCCGCCAAAGCCTATAAAAACTAAAATTATGGGAAGGACACTCGCAAAAAAAGGCAAATTGAACATCCCTCGATAATTTCTCTTCTCGCTTAACACCATAGCTCCGATAGAGAAAACTGATAGGTTAAATCCAATCATATACATAAACAATAAAACCTTGAGATGCTCGCTATTTGGCATAGCGGCAATGATTGGCAAAGTCAAAAATCCAGCATTTTGAAAAGCTAGCATATTAAAATCAACATTACCTCGTTTGGATTTCACATAACGAAAAGTTATTATAGCCAAGAATATAAACCAACTCTGTGCAATAATTATCCAATAATTAGCAAAAAAGAAATCAATAGTTAAATAATTAAAAATATTCAAGAAAATATAAGGAGACATAACCAAATTAAAGATAAAAAATTGCAGTTTTTTAAAATACTTAAAAGATAATTTAAAAGATGCTACATACCCGATAACCGTATAAGCAACCAACATCAAAATGCTTACAGATAATGACATCTTCTTCTCCTATCTATTTTCCCATATCGCAATGATAATAACATAAATTATCAATATACGCTGACAAAATCTTGCTTGATTTTAAAAATCTTAAGACGTAAAATCTTCCGAGAGCGAACGCTCGCCATGGAGAAATAATGGGAACTAAAGAAACTATTCTGATTGCAGCTAAAAAAAGATTTCTAGACAGAGGATTCCACGGAACAAGCATGCGCGACATTACAAATACTTGCGGCGTTTCACAAGGCGGGATTTATTCCTGTTTCATAAGTAAGGAAGATTTATTCAAAGAAGTATTGAATCAAGCAATCCCTTTTGATGTTTTTTTCGAAGAATTAAGCCTTATGCTTAAAGAAGAAAGTGAACCAGAAATATTGTTCAAAAAACTTTCGATAACCTTTCTGTCGGCCTTTGATATAGATACGATGAAACTACGCATGATTGATTTTTTAGAATTTAAAGGAAATTATTTTCAACTATTGCTCACTGAAAGAATCAAAAACAACTCAACCACGCTGCTTGATAAAATCCAAAGTTTTATTGATGAGGGTAAAATCAAAAAAACAAACCCTAAATCCCTGCTCTTGAGCTTTTTTATGTCTGTTTTTTCCTACTTATTTATAAAATCTTATATCTTAGGAAAACAACCATTAGAAGAAGAACTAATAGAAACAATAAATATTTTTTTATATGGATCATTACCACCAAAGGAGAAAATTAATGAATAAAATCAAAATCACAACACTACTACTTCTCGGATGTTTTACCTTCTCGTCTGACCTATCACTCAAAGATTATTTGCTAAAAATAACCCAAAATGACCCTGCCTACATGCAACTCTTTCTTAATGCACAAAGCATTGAAGGTTCGCTACAATCATTGCAAGCTATGTACGACCCAAGACTATCAGCTTCGCTTCAATATACTAACCAAGAAGAACAGCCTTCTGTTCCATCTAAACTAGAAAACATTAATACGATAGTTGGCAGTTTAGGAGTTACAAAAAAACTAGAAGACACTGGGACCAATCTCAGTCTAACGTATGTTAGAGTTGATAATAGCTCCAAAATGTCTACTAGGAATCTTTCTCAAATCAATCCTTCCTTAACCCTTAGGGCAACTCAACCTCTTTTAAAAGATAATATGGGCGTCTACAGCAACATGCCACTTAAAAGATTAAACATCCAAAAAGAAATAATTGAACTATCCATCAAAGAAGCAGAAGAAAAATATTTCCTTGATTCTCTCAATTTATACTATGATTGGCTCTCACTAACTCTTGCCTTGGAACCTTTAAATATAAGTTATAAAAATGCAACCAACCTACACGAAGAAGTGAAAGAAAAATATCGCAATGATGCAGCATTAAAAACAGACTTACTTCAAGCAGAAAATGCCGTACTTATTTATCGCAATGCGCTGAATGACACGCTCTACGCATGGAACGCCCTAGCCTCAACAATCTATCAAAAAATGGGTGACAATTTTGTGGCTGAAATGAAATGGGAAAACCTTCCAAAGCGTCCTGAAATATGCGAAAGTTTTTGCCAAGAAGAACCAATGAAAACACTTCCCAAACTAAGAATAATTTCTACTTTCGAAAAAACACTTGCTCAATACGAGCTGGACTTAGAAAAAATAAATAGAGAAACCATGCCAGATTTATCTATCTATGGCGAAATTGCCCGCTACAAAAACACTGATAGCTCTCAAGAATCATTCTTTGACTTAACTAAGTCTGAATATACTGCAGGTGCAATATTTTCAACCTCACTTGGCACTAATAGCACCGATGGCCAAACAAAAGTTATTTTATCTAATATAGAATCTACAAAGCAAGAAATTCTTAAAATAGAAAAAGCCTTAAAGACTCAGTACAATAATAATCTGTTAAACCTAGCTAACCTGCAAAAGATAGAAAAAAATGCTAATCAAATCGCAGAAAACTCCAAAGCTATTCTGGAGATTGAAACAAAAAGATTTTCTCAAGGGAAAACAGCCCTCTATAGCTTATCTGATTTTAGACAAAAATATACTCAAAGCAAAATAGATCATCTAAACAAAATCATCGCAATTGCTAAGCTCAAGGCATCAATAGCAAGCATTAATGACAGCTTATTAGATAAAATAAATAAATTGATAGGGAGCTAAACATGAAATACCTTATAGACTTTTTTCTACAAAGAAAACTACTTGTACACTTATTAGTTATCATCATTTTTTTAGCTGGATTACTCACTGTTTTTACTATCCAAAAAGAAGGCATCCCCAATATAGACATTAACCAACTTGTCATAACAACTATCTATCCAGGCTCAGCCCCATCTGACGTCGAACTTAATGTCACAATGATAATTGAAGATGCACTGGAAGAAATAGAGGGCATAGAAAGCATTTCCTCCATTAGCCAAGAAGGTCTTTCTCAAGTCATTGTGGCCATAGACAGCAATATAAGTGAACGAGATGCTTATGATGTTAAAAGAGACATAGAGAAAACAGTAGACAGAGTTAGTGATCTACCAAAAGATATCCTCAAGCGCCCAAGTATTTTAGAAATCAAAACTAGTATGTTCCCTATTATTGAAATAAACCTACAAGGCGATAACGAAGACGTACTGCGCAAAATGGCAGATAAGCTAGAGCTTAAACTAAAAAGAACGCCTGGTGTAAGCAAAATCAGCAAAGTTGGATACAGGGACAAGGAATTAAGGGTTGAGGTGGATCCTACTAAACTAAAATCAACAGAAACATCAATAACTGAACTATTAGGCGTAATCAACGCAAACAATGTAAGACTTTCTGGAGGAACATTAGAAACTAAACCTAAAGAAAAAAGTGTCATCACGGTAAAAGAACTAAAAACTACTAATGATATAAAAAACATTATTATTAGGTCAAATTTTTCTGGTAATAACTTAAAAATAAAAGATGTTGCCAATGTTGTTAAGGATTACAAAAAGCAAGATTTATATGTGCGAAGCAACAACAATGACTCTATTGCTTTATGTATCCACAAAAAAGAAAGTGCGGATATTCTCAAAACTATCAAAAGAATAAAAAAGGTTTTAGACGAAACAAATTGGGAAGAAGGAACTTCCTATTCACTTAGTAACGACATGTCTCAATATACAAAAAATAGACTTCAAATGGTTATCTCCAACGGCTTAATGGGGATGGTTATGGTCTTTGCTTTGCTTTGGATATTCCTAGATTTCAAAACTGCAGTTTGGACATCTTTTGGTATCCCCTTCTCCTTTTTACTAGCTTTTCTGTTTTTCAAAAAAGTTGGTCTCACCATCAATGCGCTTAGCCTAGGAGGATTAATTCTTGTTCTAGGAATGTTGGTTGATGATGCCATTATAGTTGCTGAGAATATCCACAAAGCTAAAGAAGAAGGCAAGAAAACGATAAAAGACATGGTGGACGCTGTCTATGATATTGCCTTTCCTGTTAGTTTTTCTACAATTACAACTATTGTTGCCTTTCTTCCGCTTATTTTCTTGCCAGGAATCATGGGTAAATTTATTTACGCAATACCAGCGGTGGTGATTCTAGTGCTATCAGCATCCTTATTTGAATCTTTATTTGTTCTCCCAAGTTATCTTAGTGATAACGAAAATAAACAAGAAAAAATTGTCAGCAAGAAGAAATTCATGATTTTCTTAGAAAAAGTTTATAGAAAATTATTAATCAAAGTTCTTGATAATAAATATAAATTCCTCTTCCTCATCTTTTTAATGTTTGTTGGATCTATCTGGTACGCCAAAACATACATTCCGTTTTATTTCGCAGAGAAAAATGGAGCCACCGAATTCACAGTTAGATTCCAAGCACCGATTGGAACTCCTTTAGAAAAAACACTAGAAATGGTTAATCCTATTGAAAAAATAATTGCCTCTCTGCCTCAACAAGAACTGGACTCTTCCTCTGGAAGAGTTGGTTATGACTCCTCTATTTATTGGTCTAATCTTGGAACAGACCCACATCGTGCAATTTTATACGTTTATTTAACACCTTTGAACCAAAGAAATAGAACAGCACAAGAAATAATAGTTCAATTACAAAAAGACATCAAACCATACATCGGAGGATTTGAAAAAGTCATTATAGAAACACAATCCCGTGGACCCCAATCGGGAAAACCTATCTCTATTCAGCTCCTAGCAAACGATAAAGAGCAAAGGAATTTAGCTGCTAACGAACTCTTATTGTTTATAAAAAATATTGATGGAACAACAGAAATAGAAGACGATGTCGAAGACGGCAAGGAAGAACTAAGACTAAACATAGATAATGCAAAAATAAGTATGTTAGTCTTAGATATTTACAGCGTTGCCTCAACCCTAAGAACTGCTTTTTCTGGCACAACAATCACCTCGATTAGAGAAGGCAATGATGATGTAAACCTTATCGTTAAACTAGCACCAGAGTTTAGAAAAGACAGCAACGACCTGCTAGATTTGCCTGTTCCAAACAGAGAAGGCAAGCTAATCCGTATTAAAAACTTTGCAACGCTAATACCTCAAAACAGTGTTCCAAGCATAGCTCGTTATGACAGATTAGGATCAATCAAAATTCAAGGAGATACAATTAAAGGGAAAACAACTCCATTAGAAGTTATGACAACAGTGAAAAAATTCACCGACACTACCCTCGCTGAAAAATATCCAAGTGTGACCTTTGAATTCAAAGGTGAAGGAAAAGCAACCATGGATTCTTTCGTGGACATCGGTAAACTCTTCCTAATTGCGATAATAAGCATTTATTTCATTCTAATACTTGGGTTTGGTTCTGTAGTTGAACCGTTACTAGTAATGACAGCCATTCCCTTAAGTTTAATCCCTGTGATTCTTGCTTTTGCTTTACATGGAAAACCTTTAACATTCCAAGCATTAGTTGGGTTTGTAGGACTAGCAGGTGTTGTTGTTAATGATTCGCTTGTAATGGTTAGCCAAATCAAAAAAATAAGTAAAAAAACAAATGAAGCTTGCATGGACTGCATTGTCGAAGGCGCCGTCAGTCGACTACGACCGATTATATTAACAACAGTTACTACTGTTGCGGGGGTAATACCGATGATTTATGGTTGGGGAGGCTATGATGAATATCTAATGCCTATGGCAATGTCCCTTGGATATGGATTACTTGGAGCTTCACTATTAACTTTATTTGTAGTACCTTGCTTTGTTGCAATAGTAGAAAACTTTAAAGCTAAAAAGAAAAAATAGTTTTGCGTTAACTTTGATATTTGTGACTCTTTAGAGTTATGATATATAACATAATGGTTAAAAAGATTATTTTTTCTTTTATCTTAGCCATAAGCGTAATAACCTATGCTGCATGCATAGAAAATATTCCTCATAAAGTAATTTATATTGGTTATTCTCTAGAAAAACCTTTCTGGGAAGAACTGGGAGAAAAAATTCAAAATTATTCCCAATTACACGGAATAGACATTATAGATTTAACGCCCCCCTTCCTGCCCTTTGATCAAGAACAAACACAGTTAATGGAATTTGCCTTAGAAAACAAAGTGTGTGCATTAATACTTGGGCTTGGCTCACCATTTAATCAAAAAAAACTAGTAGCTATTCTTGATAAATTTAAAACAGCAAAAATACCAGTAGTATTAATTGATAGTAACTTTAATCATCCCGCTGTTGCAGCCTTTATTACCTCTGACAACCTTTTTGGTGCAAGAATGGCAGGTAAGTTTATTGCCGAAAAACTTAAAAACACCACTAATCCAAAAGTATTAATACTCGGAGGCGAAAAACAACACCCCAATTCTCAACTTAGAATACAAGGATTTACTGAAATTTGTGAACAAGAAAATATAAAATACCAGGTTGTCTATGCTGACTGGCTAACTGAAAAAGCCTATAACCTCAGCAAACAATTTCTAACCGTTGACTCCAACTTCAACGCCGTCTTTAGTTGCTGGGACCCAGGCATTATTGTCTCAGAAGCTTTTTATAGAACTTTAAAATCTAGTAATCATCTTTTTTTCTTAGGCTTTGATGGACTTCCCCAAACACTTAGTTTAATAAAAACTGGTAGAATCGAGGGAACGATTGCTCAAGACTCTAACCAAATGGCAGAAAAAACCATTTTAATAACAAAACAAATTTTATCCCAAGCCTCCTATCAAAAAGAAACTCTTATCAAGCCTATCTTAATCAATAAACAATATTTAGACTCTTTAAAAGCAAGAAAATAATCATGAATAAAAACAAGAAAAAAAAACTAATAAGCACCTTACAAAGCAAAATAATTGTTACTACTTTTTTAATGCAAATTATTGTTTCTTCTCTAGCTGGACTGTTCTTATTTTATAATTCCAAAACCATCCTCATAGAAAACTTAAAACAAGAATCAATTAATTTAATATTTCCATTTCAAATCGCAGCTCTTGATAAACTAGAAAATATTAAAGAAATCAATGATCAAAAAACATACCTCAATATAATTTTTGATTTACAAGGGGAAATCCTCTTCACAACCTTAAAAAAAAGGATGCAAAACCTAAACGAAGTTTATGTTTACACTGACAGACAAACTATTCACAGTGTCGACAAGGAACCACTTTTAATTTTTCCTAGACTTCAAAAAGCACTTCATCAAAAAACACCCTCTATCTTTTTTTCCAACAAATTTTTATACGTTAACATTCCAATCCAACTAAATGATACTCCTATTGGAGGCATAATACTTGAATATACAAAAAATAAAATCAATAACGAAAAAAGAAAAGCCTTTTTTGTTAGCATAGCCATGGCCCTTATTACCTTCTTTTTAAGTTTATGTTTAATCAAATTGTTCGCCTCAATAATTACAAAACCTCTACAAAAATTAGTTAATGATTTAGACGAAATAATTAAAAGTGGAGATATAACAGAACCATTATATGAATGTTCAAAGTTAAAAAACTCCGAGTTTGAACCACTTATAAATGGTTATATGCAAATGAAAGAAACAGCTGCACAACAAATAAACACACTAAATAATGAAATTAACAAAAGAAAAATAGCAGAAAAAGAATGTTCTTTGACACAAAAAAATCTTCTTGAAACTATAGATGAAAAATCAGAGGCAATCAAAGAAATCAATATTCTATTAAAAGACGAGTATAGTAGAAGAATAAAGTCAGAAAAAACTACCAAAGCTTATAATGGGATTTTAGATAGCCTACTTCAAGCAGAGTACTGTGATGGGGTTCTAGTTTTAAGTCAAAATGGCGACGTCATTAAATCTAACACTAGGTTAAGCATTGATTGGGATTTACCTGAAACCGTAATTAATGATGATACTGAAGACCAATTAATTAAATATTTTTCTATCCAAATTGTTAACAGCAAGGGATTTCTAACCAAATATAAAAAATGCACAGATACTAATTGCAATATTGGTTTATTTGAACTAAAAGATGGGAGAAAAGTTAATATCCATTTTTCACCTTTAATGCAAGAACTAAAAGTTGTTGGAAAAATACTCACTTTTCATTTTTCATAAAACTATATTTATCGCCTTAAAATAATAATTGGACTATAATAATCCTATGAAAAATGCACAAACTACTGATGTCCTAATCATAGGAGGTGGAATAGCAGGATTAACTGCTGCAATCGACTTAAATAGCTCTCTCCAAGTAACCATCGTCACCAAAGGGCAAATGAACAACACAAACTCTTTTTACGCACAAGGAGGGGTGGCTGTAGCCTTACAAGAACCTTCCGATATTCCAGTACACAAAAATGACACAATGCTCACCGGCTGTGAACTTTCAGACGAAGATGCTGTCAATATGTTAGTGACAGAAGGGCCTACCAGAGTCTGGGATTTAATTAACCATGGTGTAAAGTTTGACCGAACGCACGACAACGAATTTGAATTTCTAAAAGAAGCTGCTCACAGTAGCAGAAGAATTATGCATGTTAGAGACACCACCGGTTTTAGCATACAATCAACACTCTCTAACGAAGCACTCAATAGACCGAACATCACCCTCATCGAAAATTTATTCCTTCAAAACTTACTGGTCCAAAACAACCATTGTTATGGTGCAAAGTTTATCAACATAAAAACAAAAAAAGAATTGTACCTCTCATCAAAGTGCACAATTCTTGCAACAGGTGGAGCTGGCGCAGTTTTTGATAAAACAACAAATTGGGAAGGCAGTACGGGCGACGGACTAGCTGCTGCCTATCTTGCTGGCGCAGAGATCAGAGACATGGAGTTCTATCAATTTCACCCAACAGCAATTCTTCTTGAAAAAGGTAAAATTAAAAATTTTTTGATTTCTGAATCTGTCAGAGGAGAAGGTGCAATTATTTTTAATGAAGACAACAAGCGCTTCCTGTTTGATTATGATAAAAGAGGTGAATTAGCCCCAAGAGATATTGTAGCAAGAGCTATTTACACCCAACTCCAAAATAACAAAAAAGTATTCCTGGATATGCGGCCTATCCCCAATATTCCTGATAAATTTCCGGTAATCTATTCTAGTTGCCTCGAAGCGGGAATAGATTTAACCAAAGAGCCAATTGCTGTCATTCCTGCTGCCCATTATATGATAGGTGGCATCAAAACAGACACGAAGGCTCACACCTCGATAACAAATCTCTACGCTTGTGGAGAAGTAGCCTCAACTGGAGTTCATGGAGCGAATAGGTTAGCGAGCAATTCATTACTTGAGTGTATGGTTTTTGGACACAAAGCAGCAGAAGACATAAATAAGAAAATCAAAACAATGCCACTAACAATTAATACAGAGGAAACCAAAGCAGTAACTAAAACAAATAATATAACAAAAGACGAACTACTGAACATGAAAAAAACTATTCAAAAAGAAATGTATGCTAAAGTCGGGATTAAAAGGAACAAGCAAGAGCTAATGAAATTAAAAAATATCCTTAATGATTTGTACAATAAAGCAATTACTTTAACCTCCAAAGAAATAGTTCTTCTTAGTGAAACTAAAAATATGTTAATTACTGCCAAACTTATAACGGAAAATGCTTTAAAAAGAGAAGAAAGCAGAGGCACTCATTATAGAGAAGATTTTCCTAAAACCAATCCATTATTGGATCATCAACATATTCTTATCGAGCAACCGGAAGTTCAATAAAAAAGGTTGACCCCTTGTCTTGTCCGCTCTCTACCCATATTTTCCCATCGTGAACCTGAATAAAATTCTTTGCTAAGGCAAGCCCCAAGCCTAACCCGCTCTTATAACCTGAAACTTTCTTCTGGTCATACTGAAAAAAAGTATCAAATATTCTTATCTGCTCACTTTCTGGTATTCCAACCCCTGTATCCTTAATAATTGTTATAATTTTTTTCTTAGCAACATGAAAAGAGACAGTAATTTCTCCCTCGTTTGTATAATCAATTGCATTCTTAATAATGTTTAAAAATGCCTTTTGTATTTTCAACTTATCTGCTTGAATAGAGGGGATAATAGCTCCTTCATCAATGCTCATTTTAATTCCTTTAGACTCGACTATTGGCAAAAAACTTTCCATTATTTCCGTTATTAGGGATCTAAGGTTAAACTCTTCATACATAAGGCTAGCCTTACTAGAGCTTATTTTTGTAAACTCTAAAAGATTAGAAATTAACCTATGCAAATGCTCGCCCTCTTTAACTATAATATCAACGAAATCTTTCTGATCACTATTAAGCTGACCTCTTCTCTCTGAAGACAAAGTTTCCGCAAAGCCAATAATCGTTGTTAATGGAGTCTTTAATTCATGCGAGATTGTTTTTAGAAATCCTGTTTTTAACCTTTCCACTTCTATCTCTTTGGAAACATCCCTAATCAAAGTAATAATCCCAATAATATTATCTTTGGAGTCAATAGAAAGGGTAGAAATGTATTGAATGTGTCGCTCTTCACCGTCAAGATTTACAACAATATCTTTACTTATCTTTCTAACCTTTTTAAGAACCAACCCATTCATGTCTTTTATATATTCATTGTCCTGTATTATTCCTTTGATGGATGAACCTATCTGTTTATCTTTGATGCCTAAGATTCTATTGGCACTATCATTAACCAACAGAATGTTGCCCATTACATTGCTCACGATAATACCTTCGTCTATATTGCGGATTATTGCGTTTAATTTCTCTTTTTCCTGATGAAGCATGTAGTTAGTCTGAAATAATTCCTTATTGCTATTAAACAAATCCTGAGTACGTTCTTGAATTCTGCTTTCCAACTCTTTATTGAGCTTTTGCACCTCGTTATTGCTAACTCGAAGAGCTTTGATTATTTCAAAGAAAATATAAATTTCCACAAATATGTTGGCTAAAATGATCAGCAAATTATAAACAACTAAATATTTGATATACCTTGGTTGTAATAGTGTCATCAAGTGTAACCCATTTGCAAAAAACAAATTAGTACAGGCCAAAGAAAGAAAAATATTAGACTTAAGTTTGCTTAAAATAAGCATAAACCCAACGCTAATAATAAAAAACAACTCAATTGCTACAAGTAGCCAGCCTTTGTTAATAAACAAAACATAAGCTTTTGTCCAGCTCGGATTAAGCGCAATAGCGATTAAAAAGACTGTCACCAAAACAAAAATAGTGACAAAAAAAGCTAAAACTCTTTTAAATCTTCCATCACGAATATATTCTGGAATAATAAGCGCTAAGGGCAATATTATATGACCTAAAAGGTATCCAAGCTGAATAACAATACTAAATATTGGCAACCAAAAGGCGGAAGTATGGTAGCTATACTTTGCTAATCTAAGGAATATAAAAAAAAGACAAGAAACAAATAAAACAATAAAATTACTAATAAAAACCACTTTAAATCTAAGCTTCATGTTGTGGCTAGCGGGAAGCTTAACTATGCTTATATAAGCAGAAAACAATATGATCACTGAAAACAATATAATGACGAACTGTTGGTACAGTTGCCCTAATGAAATGCTTTCTAAAGATAAATATGTAAATAAATTAACCATTATTCGGCAGCGTTATTGTAAATTTTGTTCCTTTGTTTATCTGACTATCAACACTTATAGTTCCATTATGTAGGTTAATTATATTTTTTACAATAGACAGCCCCAGGCCAAGCCCTGCGTCTGCTTCTTGGTAAGTATATAATTGAGCAAATCGTTCAAACAATAAAGGTATCTTGTCTGCGGGTATTCCTTCTCCATTATCTTCTACAACAATTATTGTATCAGAAGCCAATTTGACGGCTTCCATTTTAACAACAACATTTTCTCCAGACTTAACTGCATTACCAATCAGGTTAGAGAGCACTTGCTTTATTCTTTGGTAGTCAGCAACGATAGTAAGATCGTTAGGTGTAACTTTAAATTTAAAATCGGTTTCATTTTGAACAAACAAAGGATAAAAAGACTGTTGTACTTCAACAAACAAATCATTTAAAACAAAAGTTTCTTTATCCAATTCTATTTTACGCTGTTGCATCTTGATGATTGTACTAAGGTCATCGAGCATCTTTTTTAGATCCCCAGCACTTTTGTTAGCAAACTCTAAATATTTTTTCTGCTTCTCATGCAATTTATCTTTATTTGAACCATGTAATAAAAGATCAATGAACCCAATAACGCTGGATAAAGGGTTCTTCAGATCGTGTGATATCATATGGAAAAAATCATTTTTAAAATTCTCAACTATCTTCTCGTTAGTGTTATTCCTGATGAGTAAAATAACAAAAGTTTCATCAAGATGCTCATTAGTAACAATTGTTGTTCTAACCACAAAATGCTTTTTTTTATCTGCTACTTCATATATTAATTCTATGTCTAATCCTTTATGTAAGGCAAATGTTCTTGCAACGATTGCGGCTATTTCTTTTACGGCTACCTTGTCTTCCCAAACATCTTCCATATTACTACCGAAAATATTTTTATCGTCTTTTATTAAAAAGTCTCTCTTTGCTTCTTGATTGAACTGAATGACGTAATTATTTTTATCTACAACAACTATCCCCTCTGCGACATTTTCTATAATCATCTGTGTTTTTAAGTTTGCAGCTATTAGGTCGTCTGTAATCTCTCTTAGTTCAGCTGTGCGTCTATTAACCTTCTCCTCAAGTGACTGGCTATATTGTTTACCCTGTTTATACTGAGCTCTCATTTTAGAAATAAGTTGGTTTAAAAATATTTTCAATCTATCAATCTCATCATCTTCTTTTCGAAGGAAAACAGAGCACTCAAAACAAGGAGCTAGCATTGGGTTTGAAACATTATTTTTCTGGTTTTCGAAATACCTATCCCAACAATTATTATTATCATCCTTATAGCTTTCACATTCCTGATTGTTACATTTTTTATAAAGCCAACATTTCTTTTTCTTAATCTTGATATTTTTCATTAAATCAGGACTTAAATGACTGTTTTCATTAATAAATCTAGAAATCTCCATAATGGGATTAACTATTTGTTTGCTTAACAGTTCTGATATAAAAATGACTAACACAAAAGAGACAAGAAAAAAAACAAGTAAAGAAAGTTTTACGCTATCCTCAATTTCAGTTAATAAACCCCAAAAGCTTGGTTTATCAAACACTCCGCCAAGAACACCAATCAACATTCCACTAATCTCAAGCCTCATAATAGTTACATGTTGACTGCCCTCTTTAATAAAATCTAAATCTTTTTCACAATCTTTATCACAGAACAAAAAATAACTGCTGGGGTCTACAATGCTTCCAGGATCATATTTGGCTACAAGTTCTTTTTTATTGTCTATTAAAAAGAAAGCTTTCAAATGATTGCTTTCCTTACCCAAGAGCATCATTTTATATTCCAGCTGATTTTTATTTTTTGATAATACTTCGCTTGCATTCTCATAAGCGAATTTTCTTACTAAATTTTTATGAGTTCCTATCATTCTGTAATTGCTCATATACGCAATTATAAAAACAGAAATTATAGCTGTAGCTATTATGGTTATTGAAAAAAACAGAGGCACCTTATATCTAATACTTAACTTCATCGTTCCCACTTCCCAACAGGATGTATTTTTATTTTACAACAGACAGTTACAATGACAAAGGCTTATGAGCATATTTTTCTTTCAACAACAAAAATATGCTCATTTCAACTTATTGACGATACTTAATTTATATAGTTAAATATTGCACAGTGTTCCCTGGTAGCTCAGCTGGTAGAGCAATTGGCTGTTAACCAATGGGTCTGTGGTTCGAATCCGCACCGGGGAGCCAAATTAAAAAAACGCATTACTATAAGCTTTTTAATTTTCTTTCTCCTAATTCTTTTCTCTTATCCTTTGAAGTCACTTAGATGAAGCTTTTTATTGTAAACTAGCCACATTAGACTTACTTTCAATAAACTAAATAGAAATTTGTTTTTATATCAAAGAAAATAAATATTGCAACGCAAACGTTTGCTTTAATTGAACTATTGAAGATACGTCTTTGTTATATTTCAAATTAATGTTGAATATCCAGTTCAAATCTGAAGTTAATTTTCCCTTTACATCATTATCCCAATAAACATCAATCTGATCTACTGACTTCAATTGTGAAAATAGCTGTAAAGTAGTGGCATAAGATACTGTTTCAGTCAGTTTATGAGCAAATTCTGTCACAAACTCAACACCAAATTCAGACTTACTAGACGTCAAGGAGGTTTTATTGGCAATTGTTTGTTTTAACGCAACCCCAACTCGTGTAGTAATAGCATTTAATAGCAAGGTTTCATACCCTAAACTTTCCGTTAAATACAAAGGATCAAAGGCAAAAGAAACCAATGCCGGCGTAAGCCCACTATAATCTTTGCCTTCAGAAATTTGAGACAACAAATTGAAAGCGGCATAAACGTTACTTTTTTTCCATGAATATACAGAAATGAAACGCAATTCGTCGCTGGATTTTCTGATTTCTTCCGATCCTTGACGACTCTGGCCATAATTGACCTTTAAGCTATTTTTCCAATTAGTTTCAGGTTTGATTTGATCGTGACTTCCCAGAAAACCTAACTGCCAAATCCAAGTATTTTCACCACCATCTTTCCAATTGTCATAAGCAGTCTGCGAAAGATTAAACCTAACATCTGCTTTTGTTTGCCAACTCGAATCAGCGTACAAAAAACTTCCCAATATTATTACCATAGACAAAAATACATGCCTCATATAACTAAACTCCTTATAATGTTTTCAATAAGGATGCCCCAACTGAAGATAAAAAGCAAGAAAGAATGTTTCAAGGATTATGCTTTAAAAGCACTACAAGTTAATCATCATTAGTTATTTTTCTATTTTGTTTCTTTTCAGATGTTTTGCGTTTGAATAAAAGAACCTTCTCTTTAGCTTTTCTAGATCTACGGTTTTTTTGTCGTCTTATTTTTTCTATATCTTGTTGTTTTTTAGATTCTTTACCTAAGATTTTTTTTTCAATTACATCACATAATATTCTGCGTGCTAAAAATCGATTAATTGCCCGCGAACGCTCTTCCCCACACTTCACCTCTTCGCCAGTTGGGAGATATTTAAGATAAACAGTAGAAGCTGTTTTGTTGACTTTTTGACCTCCGCTTCCCGAGCCTAAGATGAACTTCTCAACAAGATCTTGTTCTTTAATGCCTAAAGTTTCCATTCTTAATTTTAATTTATTCAGTTTTGTTATACTTATAATAGTTTGTTCTGGCATAATACTAATTATAGAGTAGTATTAGATTCTAATAAAATAAATTTAAATAAAAAGGAAGAGCAAGTACATGAAAAAGAATCTCACATTGTCAGAAGCAGTAGTTCATAAAAATGAATTTAAGCGAAAGTTCAGTTTATTGGAAATGTATCGTTCTTTTGTTTTTGCTCCAAGAGCTATAGCAAAATTAATTAAGAACAATAAAAGCAAATTAGTTAATAAGCATTTTATAGAACGGTTACAACTAGCTGTAACCGAAGTAAATGGTTGCGCAGCTTGTTCCTATCAGCATACAAAAATGGCGTTACAACAAGGCATGAGCAATGAAGAAATAAGTAGTTTTCTAAGCGGAGCTGATAATTTTATTAAGCCTGAAGAAGCAAAAGCCATAATGTTTGCCCAACACTTTGCTGATTCAAGAGGCTTTCCCAAAAAATATTCTTATGATTCTATTGTGAAGGAATACGGGGAAGAAACAGCACAAATTATTCTTTCAGCAGCCCAAATAATGATTGCTGGAAATATCTATGGAATACCCTTTAGCGCATTTCTGTCCCGACTGCATGGGAAAACATACAAAGACAGCTCCTTGTTTTACGAAATGGGAATGTTAATTCTGGGTATTTTGTTTTTACCAATTGCTATCCTGCATGGATTGCTTCGAGGGTTGATTGGATTATCAAATAAAAGATTTGATGCAAGCACAGATAATTAGAAGAATTATAAAAAAGAAGTCTTTTGGATCACAACATTACCCACGCCTGCACATATGTTAATTTAAATTAATAGTATTAATATTTTTATTGTCATTCTTTTGCTATACTTATTAAATAAATAATCAGGAGTTTAATAAAACATGCAATTAACAGATATCCCTACCCAATCCGAGCGAATCAAAGACATCTTGGCATCTTACTCAAGAGTTGATAATGTCCAAACTTATTGCAAACTAGTCGATGCTTCTGAAGTAGATAAATTGTCTTTCCAACGTCTCTTTACTGGACCGCAGTATAGAGGAATTAAGCTAGACGCCAAAGTTATCAAAAAACACATCCAAGCAGTTGAGAACAGTGGGTCTGGTTGGTTAAAATATGACAAAATAAAAGGTTTTTATTTACTAGACTATATTTAAATTAAACTTCGGGAATTGCTGCTAAAAAAGCTTTTTCCCAAAAAGCTTTTGGACCATGGCAAACATCAAACATAGAATTTGGTTCAACTTCCTTAACAAATAAAAGAGAACTATGTTTTTCAGGAGAACGTTTTTTGAGCTTTTCACATAACCAATTAAACTCTATTTTTAATTGCCCATCTGTGATTGGCAACCGAGTTAGTTTATTACATAGAAATATCTTTGATTTATCAAAAGAATAGCCTCGTGTTTTGGCTTCGTCCCAGATGGTTTGTAGATAAGAACCTATTGCTTCTAATGAATTGTCGGCTTCCTTAAAACGGATAAGCTGAGGATGGTTTTTGTATCCTTTTGTTTCACCTTGCAACACTTTTTGTGCTAACAAAGCCTCCCGCCATAAAGCCACTAAGCCAATTGAATCTAAATATGAAGGATGAATACTCCAAAGTCTCATTATTAAAACTTTATAGTTAAATCTTTTATGTCTGAAGTAACGCTAAACTTAAAATCATTAAAATCAGGTGGGCCAAAAACTATTTTATCTAAATTATAAACCTTTGCTGGCTCAGAAGGACCAAAAAGACCAAAGCTTAACTTCCCGTTCCTGTCTTTATCTTCAATAACAACTATCCCATAATCTCCGGTAGGAACTTCGAACTTAAAGGTCTTTCCTACTATTTCTGTTGGGACAACTAACTGCCTGAAAGGCGTATTCTTTGCCCAGCTTTCCAAATTATAAAGATTAACAACTACTGGATGTTTTCCAGATAATCTAATTATATCTCCAGAAATGTTTACACCAAAAGATAAAGATAGCAAAAATAAAAAAATATGTTTTATGATTTTTTAAATAACCTCAAGACTGTTAATAGCATTAAAACAAAAACAACTACCATTGATAATTCTGTGGTAATAACTATTTGATTATAAACTGGAACTGTTGCTAATCTTTTAATAACAATCCCCCAATATGCCCACAAGACAACCAGAGAAAAAACTATATCCTTTTCTCTTAATAAGAAAACTATAGTTAAACCCAAAACAACTATAATCATAAATAAAGTCCAAAATACCTCGCTAAAACCAAACCTATTCCATCCTATATTCACCAAAAAAGCAGAAAAATTGGCAACAGTAGCTAAGGATATCCAGCCAAGATACAAGCTTGTAGCTGACTTTACAAGAAAGACACCCTTACTGTTATTAAGTTTTTTGACTGATGAATACATCGCAGATAAGGTAATAAGAAGCAAAATCATTATTATTAAGGAAATAAATACAAACTTATAATGCCAGGCCAAAATCCAGCAGCCGTTCAACAAATTACTAATACTAAACAGAATTGAGATATTCATAAATCCCTTTTCTTCTGAAAGTTTTAGCTTATATAAACCATAGATAAACAATATAAGCGCTATATAAATTAATCCCCAAATTGAAAAAGTAATTCCTGCTGGAACGAATAAATTAGGGTACATATCAGAAAGTTGACCAGTGTTATAACCATTAATTGGCAAAATATTGGCTAAGGCATTGAGCGTTAGCATAAACAAAAAGGTGAGAACGCTTAAAGCCATCAACATTGTTTTATTTTTCATAATACTATCCTCCCAGAACTTTTTTTTAATTATAAAGCTAATAACTAAAATATTCCAATATTCCTCTCTAAAAATTATAAAACTTAATAAATTAAATTTATCTTCTTTTTATTCAAAAATCCCAAATAATAATCCTTCATTTTCATTATGTTATATAATCTGGTATATAATAAGAATATGCTTGCAAGATTAATAATTTTTATTCACATTACCTTGGCGATTTTCGCAATCAGCCATGTTATTTTAAACAAAAGGAGTGCCAGCTCTGCTCTAAACTGGATTTTGTTTATTTTTATCTATCCTTTCTTTGGAATTGTGGCTTATTTTTTATTTGGTATTAATAGAGTAAAGAAAAAAGTTTTAAAAAATACCCTAAAAACTAAACAACTTCGATTACCAAACCAAGAAGAATGCCCTTTCGCAAATAAAAATGTACCTATAACTAAAAAACATTTACAACAAATAGAAAAAATTGTAGACAAAATAATATTCACTCCATTATTACCCGGAAACGCTATTAGTTTATATAAAAATGGAGATGAAGCGTATCCAGCGATTCTTACAGCAATGGGACAAGCTAAACACTCCATAAACCTCTGTTCTTACATTTTTGATGGCCATGAAACTTGCCACCCTTTTCTCCAAGCACTCATTCAAGCGAAGAAAAGAGGCGTTATAGTCAATGTTTTTATTGATGGTGTAGGGGCCTTCTATTCCTTACCTAGTATGTTTAAGCTCTTGAAAAAGAACAATATTCGCGTCCATTTATTTAATCCGACCCTTCTCCCCTGGAAAACACAGTATTTAAACCTAAGAAATCATAAAAAAATTATTGTTATTGACGGGAAAATAGGTTTTACCGGAGGAATGAACCTCAGTCGTTTTTCTATACAAGCAAATAATCCTAAAAACCCCATTCAAGATATTCACTTTAAAATTGAGGGGCCTGTCGTTAGACATTTACAAGAAACCTTTGTGCTCGACTGGGCATATATAACAAATGAGGAGCTAACCACTCCCGAATGGTTTCCCACCATCAAGGCCGCAGGAAATATCCCAGCCAGAGGCATTAGCGATGGTCCAGACGATGGTTCTGACCAATTAAGAGATACTATTCTAGGAGCTATCAGCTGTTCAAGGTCATCAATCACTATTCAGTCCCCCTATTTTCTCCCTGACAGTACGCTCATTTCTGCGCTTAAAAGTGCTTCAAGACGTGGCGTGAAAATAACAATTATGATACCAGAAAAAAATAATTTTCGCTTGGTACAATGGGCCGCTATGGCTCAAATGTGGCAAATACTAAATTGGAGTGAAGTTTATTTAGGAGCCGCTCCCTTTGATCACAGCAAATTTATGGTGGTAGATGATTTCTGGTGTTTTATTGGTTCTGCTAATTGGGATCAGCGTAGCTTAAGGCTAAATTATGAATTTAATCTAGAATGCTATTCAACCAAACTCGCTAAAGAGCTAAATGCTACTTTTCAAGAAAAAAAGCTTATTGCTAAAAAAATAGACTTATCTTTTGTTGATAGTCGCCACTTACTAATCAAACTTCGAGATGGCTTAGCACGTCTTGGCAAACCATTATTATAAATTAATAGATTAAATAAAAAAATAATACTAGCCAAGATAAAAAAAAGGATATACAATAACCCAAAATAGTACTTAGAATAATAGAATTAGTTATAGATATTTTTTACATGGTTCTTGTGATTGTTAAAATTTTCCCCCTAATTATTTCTCTTAAAATTTACCGCACTCTGTGCGTAGTCTAAAGTCTGTTAATTATTAAGAAAGGAGAAAAAATATGCAAAATAAACTATACGTAGGAAATCTACCATTTTCAGCAACTAATGATTCTATCACAGAATTATTTTCAGAAGCTGGCAAGGTAGTATCTGCTAATGTAATCATGGATAGAGAAACAAATCGTTCAAAAGGATTTGGATTTGTTGAAATGAGTTCAGAAGAAGAAGCTAACGCTGTAATCAAATCATTTAATGGTAAAGATTTAGGCGGAAGAGACTTAAAGGTATCTTTAGCTAAACCTAAAGAAGAACGCCCAACAAACAACCGTTGGTAATTTAGCTTGGAGGGGCAACATTGTGATGATGTTGCCCCTCTGATTTTTTCACATAAAACAACTTATACAGAATTAATTTACAAAATCTATATGTTATAATAATCTAACAAATAAACAATTAAGGTAGGCCTAATGGAAAAAACTAATGAAGAAAAGTTAACAAAAAAAGAACAGCTCCTTACAAATTGGAGCGAAATAGCTACTAAAAAAAGTCTAGTAAAATCAGAACTATATACTAAATATGATGTCAAAAGAGGTCTTCGTGACGTCAACGGAAAAGGCGTATTAGCTGGACTTACCCAAATAGGCGAAGTACATGCTTACAATGCAGACGGTTCATCTGCTCACGGAAAACTCATTTATAGAGGAATAGAAATACAAGACTTAGTGAACGGCTTTTCTGCAAGCGAACATTTTGGGTTTGAAGAAACGTGCTATTTATTGCTTTTTGGAGATTTGCCAAACAAAAAAGAATTAAAAAGCTTTGAAGACATGCTAGTTGAATCTAGAAAACTATCCAAAAGATTTGTTCATGATGGTATCTTAAAAATGCCAAGTAGCGACGTTATGAATGCTATGGCAAGAGCAGTTTTAGGTTTATATACTTTCGATAAAGACCCTGACAATATTTCCATCAAAAATATTTTAGAGCAATGCATAAAGCTTATTGCCACCTTCCCTCTACTCGCTGTTTATTCCTATAGGGCTTACATCCATCAGTTTGAAGGAAAAAGTTTAGTCATTCACCATCCCAAACCTGAGCTTTCTACTGCAGAAAACATTCTGTATATGTTACGCAGTGATAGCAAATACACTGATTTAGAAGCAAAGCTCCTAGATATATCATTAGTACTTCATGCTGAACATGGTGGCGGCAACAACTCTACGTTTGCGACTCATTTACTTTCTTCTAGTGGCACAGACACCTACTCAACTATAGCTGGAGCGCTTGGTTCCTTAAAAGGACCCCGTCATGGTGGAGCCAACATTAAAGCAGTACATATGTTTGATGAAATCAAAAAAGAAATAAAAGATTGGGAAAATGACGAAGAAGTTAAAAGCTATATCTTGAAATTACTTAACAAGGAAGCCTTTGATAATTCTGGATTAATCTACGGAATTGGACATGCTGTTTATTCACTTTCAGACCCAAGAGCAATCATTCTTAGAGACTACGCTAAAAAGCTTGCCGAAGAAAAAGGCCTGCTTGATGAATTTAATCTTCATGTAAAAATAGAAACTCTTGCACCTGAAATAATTGGAGAAAAAAGAAAAATCTACAAAGGTGTAAGCGCTAACGTAGACTTCTTTTCAGGTTTTGTTTATAAAATGTTAGGTATCCCAGAAGAATTATACACTCCACTTTTTGCGATAGCTCGTATTGCAGGATGGTCTGCACACCGTATAGAAGAAATGGCCAACGGTGGCAAAATTATTCGTCCAGCCTATAAAGGCATTGCAGAACCACGGAGCTATATTCCAATAGATAAACGTTAAGCAAAGGTTTGCTCCCTCAGTCACCTTCGGTGACAGCTCCCTCCATTAGGGAGTCTTAAAGAGACAAGGATTAATCTGAACTCTTGCTACTCAATAACCTTATCTGACAAATCAGCGGACTAAGGTTACTTTTCAAAATACTCCAACACCTCGCCCCAATCTCTAGCCACAAACCCTTTATAGTCAGGAAAACTTCTCTCTTTTGGATTATACAATATTGGATAAGTAACTTCTTTTAACATTGCCAAATCATTACCACCATCACCAATAGCCAACGAAACTGGATTATTCATTTCAGCTAATATTTTCCTTACAACATCGCCCTTATCATAGTAGTTAATGTTTATCAGAATTTCACCAGTTAATCTTCCGTCGTGAACAATCAAATCGTTGGAAATATGCCCAGTCAATCCAAGCCTAGCAACAATATCTCTGGCAACATGCGACAAACTGTTGGTTACAAGATAAACGTCTACACCGGTTACCCTTAATTTGTTTAATAGCCTCTCTGCTTCTGGAACAACTTTAAACTCAGCGACAGCCTCTAGCACTACAGCTTCTGACAAACCTTTCCAAGCTGCTACATCCAAACAAGCAAACTCTTTAAAATTGATTTGTTTATTAAGATACTTTTCTAGATAAACTCTGCCATGGCTTTCCCAAGTGCCATTTTTCTTATGAATAGTTTCCCAAATAGTGTCGCCATGATGAAGCGTTCCATCTATATCAAAAAAAGCAACATTTAAGCCATCAATCACTTTTTGCCAGACAACATCCCACAAGCTGCATTGATGTCGCCCCCTTCACTTCTTCGCTTAGTTACATTAACTTTCGCTTTTTCTAGCTTTTCTAAAAACCTGTCCATATTATTGGAAACTTTATATCCAGAAGAGGTCGGATTGTAAGGAATCAGGTTGATATGAAAATCTGTTCCTTTAACTAAGCTTACCAATTGCTCAATATCCATGTCGGTATCGTTAACACCTTGCAGTAACACATACTCCAAAGTTATTCGACGGCTAGTTGCCTCACGATATTCCACAAGTACAGCAAGAAGCTCTCTTAATTTGTATTTCTCACTAATTGGCATCAACTTAGTTCTTAAAGCATTGTTCGCTGCATGTAAAGATACTGCCAAATTCAATTTAACGCCCTTTTCTATCATCTTTTTTATTCCTGGAATAATGCCCGCTGTGGATAATGTAAATCTTCGCATTCCAATATTCGCACCATTTTCATCATTAAGGATATTGGTAGCTTTTAAAACATTGTCCAAATTAAGTAATGGTTCGCCCATTCCCATATAAACAACTCGTTCAACATCATATCCTTCCTGACGCGCCACTAAATACTGCAAAATTATCTCTGCCGAAGTTAAGTCTCGCTTAAACCCACCCTTGCCTGTCTCACAAAAATCACACTTAAGCGCACAACCAATTTGTGTTGAAACACATAAGGTATTCCCTTTGTTGCTAGGGATAACAACGCATTCTATAACAAACCCATCATGCGTATTAATTAAAAATTTGACGGTAGAAATTCCTGTCTTCTTCTTATAGTCCAAAAGTATTGGCTCAAATACTTCTTGTAGCTTCTTAGCATCAGCAAAAGAAATAGAAGTCATTTTCACAAAGTCAAAGACAGCTTTCTTATAAATCCACTCAAACACTTGCTTAGCTTTATAGCCCAGAAACTCGTTTTTGGTGAACTCTTTCTGAAGTTCTTTCAATCCAAAGTCTAATATATTTATCATATAACTATTATAGCTCATTAGCCCCTTAAACATCTAAACAAATACGCAAACGAGCTACTCAACGTGCTATACTTTAATAAACACTAGAAGGGAAAACCACTACATGCAGATACCTTGGGATATTGTAATCATCGCTTTTTTAATATTCTGTTCAAGAATAATCGATGTTACCATTGGAACTATCCGAATAATTTATATTTCTAGAGGACAAAAGGCTATCACTGCTTTGCTCGGGTTTTTCGAAGCGTTACTTTGGCTTGTTGTTATTAGCCAAGTCATTCAAAATCTCACCAATGTAGTGTACTACTTTGCTTATGCTGGTGGTTTCGCAGTTGGCAACTTTATGGGAGTACTCTTAGTTGAAAAGTTTGCAGAAAATATTGTACTAATTAGAATAATTGCTACAAAAAAAGTAAAAGAACTCATTGCTGCTTTAAAAGATTGCCAGGTTGGAATAACCGAGGTTCAAGGTCAAGGCATAGACCAAGAAGTTAGTATTATCTTTACTGTAATCAACAAAGTTCATGAAAAAAGAGTAATCAAAATTATCCAAGACATAAACCCAAAGGCTTTTTACACTATAGAAGGCGTTCATACTGTTAACAAGGGGTTCTTTCCACATAGAAGGGATTCATTATCCGAAAGCTACATTGCCTTATTAAACAAAAGAAAATTATTTAAATAATCTCAGACTGTTGTTATCCTAGTGTTATTTATTAAAAACTAACTCGCCTTTATGCTAGGTGTTTGCTTTGTCCCTCTTGGCTTGTGAAAAGAATTCAATAATCCGTACTCAAGCATTGCTTCCATGATTGCTTGATTAATTGGAAACCTTTTAAAGGCACGACTGTAATCGATGTCGGCCAATTGAAGATAATATGCTGACATCAAATATTCTTGTTCTGTATCTTCAAACAAAACATTAGCCAAATTATATTTTTCTTTAATTGCTTTACACGTAAGTACATCCTGACCACCAGCCTTGTTCTTGCGCAAAGAAAATCCAAACAATCTACATATTAGACCACGCATTTTATATGCTGAACAAAACCCTTTGGTTGAATCAATCCCGTCATGAACGTAAAAGACACAAGGACTTAAACTATCAATATCCTTTAATTTCTCTAGCAATTCAAGCGCACCGCCATTCTTCCAAATATCTTCTGCTAAGGGCAAAAACTCTAAACTAGAAGCTTCTACGCTATCATTCGAGCAGCATTTCCCGCAGCCAGCAAAACAATCTAGCTTGTATGTTTTTTTAAACTTTAAACTTGCCTTTTCTGCGTTGTTTAACAAGTTTTTTATCTTGGTTAATTTCTTCCTAAATTGATTCATGAAAACTCCTAAAAATTCCAGCAATGGAGTTTAATCCACTAATTCAACTATTTCAAGAAATTCTATTACTATCTTTAATGTATTTTTTGAATAGAATATTGCATCCTAAAAAATATCAGTATATAATTTAAAAAGATATAAGTATGAGCAAGTTTTGTCTTGATTGCACTTATAAATTTAGGTTTGGAGTAAATGGTTAAGTTAAGCATCAAAAACACACAAACAATTCCCAAAACTAATCGATATCAAAAGGAAAAGGAGAAAAAATGGATATATACGTAGGAAATTTAAAATATGAAGTAAGAGAAAACGATTTACAAGAAATGTTCTCAGAATTCGGAGAAGTAAGCAAAGTTAAAATCGTTAAAGATAGAGACACAGATCGTTCCAAAGGTTTCGGTTTCGTAACGATGGATGACACAGCAGAAGCGACAGCAGCTATCACAGCATTAAATGGTAAAGATTTAAATGGAAGAGCAATTACAGTTAACGCAGCTCGCCCTAAATAAAAAACATTTAACTTATTTGATTAAACAAAAAAGCCTCACTATCGTGGGGCTTTTTTTATACTATTATTTTTTGACTCTCGACAGTTCTATAAAATAAATGATACATTTTATTTATTAACGCTTGAAAGGATAACTTAAATTATGATTAATGCAATTTTCTTAACTATTTTTGTTTTGGTAATTATCTCAATAGGCATCTGGAGCATGAAAAAAATATCTTCTGTTAACGATTTCTTCTTAGGCTCCAGAACAATTGGGGCTTGGCTCTCTGGAATCGCTTATGGAACTACTTATTTCTCTGCCGTATTGTTCATTGGTTTCGCTGGAAAACTCGGATGGGGTTTTGGCATCAATGTTTTATGGATTGCACTTGGAAACGTTGTTATTGGCTGCTATCTTTCCTGGAAAGTTTTAGGAAAAAGAACCAGAAGAATGACTAACAACCTCAACGCACTAACTATGCCAGAGTTCTTTAATCAAAGATACTTAAGCCCTGCCTTAAAAATTTTCTCATCGCTCATTATTTTCATTTTCTTACTTCCCTATTCTGCCTCCGTCTTTAAAGGTTTGGGCCATCTTTTTGAAATAAGCTTCAATATTCCTTATGATCTTGCCCTATTTTCAATGATTCTCTTAACCGGAGTATATTTAGTACTAGGAGGCTATTTTGCTATAGCCATTAATGATCTTGTAATGGGCGTCATTATGTTCTTTGGCTCCATCCTAATGGTAATAACTCTTAGCAATCACGCTGGAGGACTAATGCCCTCTATTAGTACAATTATCACCAATTACAGCGCTCACATTCCTGTAGGAAAACAAGCAGGTTGGCTTACGCTTGCCTCACTAGTTTTCATGACCTCTTTTGGAACATGGGGACTACCACAAATGATTCAAAAGTTTTATGCAATAAAAGATGAGTCCCTTATCAACAAAGCAGCCATCATTACCACTGTCTTTGCAACAGTTATAGTCTTTGCTGCTTATTTCATTGGTTCTATGACGCATGTCTTTTTTACCTCGGTACCAATAGTGGAAGGTCAACCAGTATTTGATTTATTTATCCCAACTATGCTTAATCAATATTTACCACCATATTTTATGGCAGTGATTTTAATACTAATTATCTCGGCCTCAATGTCTACTTTATCCTCTCTTGTTCTTGTCTCTGCGTCTGCTCTTGTTATGGACTTTTACAATGGAACCATCAACAAAAAAGCGTCTCAAAAACAACTACTTATTCTGATGAGAGTTTTGAGTGGAATTTTTATCATATGCTCTTGGGTTATTGCTAGGTTCCAGTTTAGCGTTATTGTTACCTTAATGTCTTTATCTTGGGGTGTTGTTGCTGGTTCCTTTATGGCTCCCTATGTCTATGGATTGTTTTGGAAAAAAACAACCAAATTAGCCAGCTGGGCAGGAATGATTAGTGGTTTTCTAACTGCAATCATTCTCTTTTACGCTCTTCCAGCATCACAGTCACCATTGTCTGCCAGCATCGCAATGATTGTTCCGTTTTTCGTAATACCAATAGTTAGTCTTCTTACCAAACCATTGCCGAAAGAAACTATAGAAATAGCGTTTAAATAAAATATTCTAAAGAAACTATTTTTACTCTGAAGCTGTACTAAAAGATGGTCGATTTGCATCAGACCCAGCTGATGCCGTATTTGCCTCAGTTGCCTGGACTTTATTCTTAGCCGCCATAAACTCTGCTTTAGAAACGAAATTTTTATTTGATTCCACCTTCATTAAGTCTGGTAAGGAGTCATTGCCTTCTATACTTTTTAAATTAACAGAGACGCTTAAATCAACCGCTACAACTTCTTCTTCTGTAGAAGTTTCCTCCATGGACTTAATTTTTAACTGATCATCTTTTTTGGTACTCAAAGATTCGGTTTTCAAAACCCCTAAATCAGAAGAAACCTCACTTGAGTTTATATTTTGAATCCCTTGTATTTCCACCATAACAAATCCCCCTTTTGCGAAGCTTATATTAATATAACGTAATATCCCTTAGTTTTCTTGCATAAACATTTAATTAAAATTAATCTCCAGCCCATAAAATTCTATTGCCATGTATGTTACAATCTTATAGATGTCCAAAGAGCAAACAGCTATCAAAACAGCCTATTTTAGTATCCTAGGAAATACCTGCTTAGCTATTATCAAGTGGTTCGCTGGTTTTTTTGGTAATTCCTACGCAATAAAAGCTGACGCGATTGAATCTACTTCGGATATTTTCTCATCTATTTTTGTACTGTTCGGCATTAAATACTCAAGCAAGCCTGCTGACAGAAATTATCCTTATGGCTACGGAAAAGCAGAATCACTTATTACTTTCTTAATAGTTGCCTTTCTAGCTGTATCAGCCTCCATCATTACCTATCAAAGCATTCAAAACTTACAGCAACCGCATGCCTCACCAGAAGCCTGGACTCTCTATGTGCTTGGGGCTATAATCCTTTGGAAAGAAGGTTGCTATAGATTCGTATTACTTAAAAGTAAAAAAATCAACAGCTCTGCATTAAAAGCTGACGCCTGGCATCACAGAAGCGATGCGATTACCTCTATAGCTGCATTTATTGGGATTTCTGTTGCTCTACTATTTGGAAAAGGATTTGAGTATGCAGACGATTGGGCAGCTCTTTTTGCAGCAGCGTTTATCTTCTACAATTGTTTTCTGCTTCTAAAAACAGCACTAGCAGAAATTATGGATGAACATTTATATGACGATTTAATAATTTCTATTAAAAAAGTAGCTTCAAATGTTGATGGCATTATTGCTATTGAAAAATGTCTTATTCGCAAATCTGGGATGAACTATTTAGTGGACATGCATGCCACTTTGGACGCAAACCTAACAATCAGAAAAGGCCATGCCATCTCTCATGCACTTAAAGATAAACTAAAGCAAGAAATCCCTGAATTAATTAGCATTCTAATTCATATTGAACCTAATTAATAATAAGAGAAATAAAAAGTAGTAAAAATAACACCAGCAATTGCAGACATTATTATTACCTAAATTACTTATGAATATTTCACCATCAAAGAAATTATTATTTTCATAGTAGCGACTTT
>JAQWCF010000007.1 GCA_028706105.1 Candidatus Margulisiibacteriota bacterium | reverse complement strand
ATTAACTAAAAATAGAATTCTTAAACTTTCCTAAAATAAGGCCTTAATTGCCGGTCTTATTAATCCGCTATTCTTTTTTATTAATTGCTTTCAGAACTCGAAACTCTTGCCCTCTCCCAGCAGAAGACGGATTTATTTGCTTATAAACTAAGATGCTGCTGACCCTCTCCAAGTATTTGGAGAGGGTGACGGCAATATGCTTTGTTAGAAGCTTATAATTCATTACGTCGGGAGAGGGTCGCAATCCTCCCGGAGGTTCTGAAATATATTTTATAGAATAATCTTAATCACAGGGTGATGAGTAATTCCCCAAATTTTAGGGAGTATGTTTTACGAGGGGACGAGGGGATTGATAAGGGGCGCGGAGCCCCTTATTGAAAAGAATTAAAAAGTTAACTTTTTAATAGAAATAGATTCCCGCCTTCGCGGGAATGACATGATAACTAACGGGAATGATAGATTATTCGAAACAAAAAATATTTTAAAGAGAAAAAGCTCTTAATTCTTTTTGAAGCGCTTTGGCATTTGTGCCACAAAGCACGCTTAAACTATCCCAAAAGTCTTTTTGGTGTCCATGATATTTAAGATGGTTAAGTTCATGCAGAATCACATATTCCATCAGGTGCTCAGGCAAGATAGCTAGCTTAATTGAAAGGTTAATGTTTTTTTTAGTAGAGCAACTTCCCCATCGTGTTGAGGTATCTCTTAGAAATACTCGATTGTATTCAAAGTCAAACTTTTTAGCTAATAATGCTAGTTTGTCTGGCAGAATTTCTTTGGCTTTTCTTCTAAGTTCTTTTTTATCTATTTCTGGTTTAGTTTTAGTTAGTTTGGCAATGTTAGTTGTTAGCCACTCTAAGTTTTTATTAACCACTTTTTCTGCGCCTTTAAACCCCACAAAGGGAGGGAAAGTTACTAGAACATGTTCAGCCTTAATGGAAATACGAACACTTCTATTTTTTTTATTTTTTCTAAGTACGACTTTGCCTATTCCATCAATGTCCAACATTTTTTCTTTTGTAAACATGGTTTGTATTATACCTATAAAACTTCTCTTTTAGAAAATAATAAAACATACAGCAAATAAACCCCTCTGTTAGGAGAGGTAGCTACAAATTAGATTGTTTAATAAATGAAAGTAACTTTAGCTGGTGAGGTGCTAAATAAACAAATTATTGTCGGCACTTTCTGCTGCGCCTAGATAAGTTGCTACTCCACCAATTTCCACTCCCTCAAGAAGTTCCTCTTGTTTGAAACCCATCAAATCCATAGACATCTGGCACGCAATTATTTTAACGCCATTATCCATAGCATCTTTTATCATGCCTTCTAGGGAAGTAACATTTTTTTGTTTCATTAACATTTTGATCATCATGGGTCCCATGCCAGCCATGTTCATTTTAGATAGTCCTAGTTTTTTGCTTCCCTTTGGCATCATAAAGCCAAACATTTTACCCAGGATGTCTTTTTTTACTGTTACCTTTTCTTCTTTTCTAAGGATATTAAGTCCCCAAAAAGTAAAAAACATGGTCACTTTTCTTCCCATGGCAGCTCCACCATTTGCAATAATAAAGGCTGCAATTGCTTTATCTAAATCTCCGCTGAAGACTACTAATGTTTTGTCATGCGGGATTTCGCCTTTTAGTTGTTTAGCTTCTGGTTGTTTGCCTTTTTTTACTTGCGCAGTTATTTTCCCACCAATAGATTCTAGTGAGATTAGTTCGTTATTTGTTTTATCTGCCCAAACACCAACATCTTGTTGAAATCCTTGATCCGTAGACTCGATAAGGATAGTGTCTCCAATTTCAGCCAACTCAATACTTTTAGCTAACCTCATAATTGGACCAGGACATTGCATGCCACAAGCATCAACTTTAATGATTTTTCCTGCTGGTGCGATTACTTTTTGAACATCATCTTTTTTATCAATATAATCATCATCGAAGATACCAATGTTTTCCTGTTTAAAGGTTGTGAATTTAAAGAGCTTTATTCCTCCTGAAAGGTTTTTCACTTTAGTAAAACCATTTTGATTAAGAATATTAAGAGCAAAATAAGCTGTTTTTCCTTGATTACAATAGACAATAATGTCTTTATCTTTGGGAAGATCTTCTAACTTTTCTCTAAGGCTTGTTAGTGGAATATTTATGGCAGTATCGATGTGGTCTAAATCGTAGGACATTTCATCTCTTACGTCTAAGAAAAGAGCACCAGCTTGTTTATATTTATTAACTTCGTTCCAGAAGATAACGTCGTTTTTCCCTTCTACTTGGTTAATGGCTATCATTGCCGCAATGTTAACCGGGTCTTTTGCGGAGTTAAAAGGTGGAGCATAGGAAAGTTCTAATCTAGCTAGGTCATAGATAGTTCCTTTGCTTTGCAAGAGAGTGGCAATGACGTCAATTCTTTTATCAATGCCTTGAGCACCAATTAGCTGTGCTCCCAGCACTCTAAAATCAGTTCTACTATAAATTAATTTCATCATTAACGGAAAAGCATTCGGATAATAACCAGCATGTGAGGACGGTTGTAAATATACCTTAGAATAGTTTATATTATTCTTTATAAGATTCTTTTCGTTACTTCCAACTGTTCCCACCACCATATCAAATATTTTTGCAATAGCAGCTCCTGTTGTGCTTATGTACTCTCTGTCTATACCACAAAGGTTATCTGCAACAATGCGTCCTTGTTTATTTGCTGAGTTGGCTAAGGGGATAAGGTTCATTTTTTCTAAAACACAATCTTTTATCTCTGTAGCATCACCTAACGCATAAATATCTTTGTCTGAGGTTTGCATTTTTGAATTAGTTAGAATGCCTCCCAGTGCTCCCAAAGTAATTCCAGCTTGTTTTGCTAATGTTGTGTCAGGCTTAATCCCGATAGAAAGCATAACAATATCTGCCATGATTGTTCTGTTTGAGTTTAAGACAACTTCTAGTTTGTTGTCTTCATTTTCTTTAAACTCTTTCACACCGTCTTTTAAGTAAAGACCAATGTTTTTTGCATGTAAATGCTGATGAATTACAGTCGCCATTTCATAATCAATTACGTTCATTACTTGGTCGGCAAGCTCCACAATGGATACTTTTATTCCTAACTCATTGAGGTTTTCAGCTATTTCTAAGCCAATAAACCCAGCACCAATAACAACTGCTTTTTTAGGGTTATGAGTGTTAATAAATGTCTTTATTTTATCCATATCAGCAAGATTTCTAATGGTAAATATTTTTTCATTGCCAATGCCTGGAAGAGGCGGTTTTATCGGATTCCCACCTGGAGAGAGAACTAATTTATCATAGCTTTCTTGATACTTTTTGTTATTTAGATGATCCATGACAGTTACGGTTTTATTCTTTCTGTCTATTTCGATAACTTCTGAATAGTTTCTAACATCAACATTGAGCATTTTTTTAAAGTCCTCAGGAGTTAAAAGTTCCAGCAGTGATCTGTCTTTGATGACATCACCAATGTAGTAGGGTATTCCGCAATTCGCATAAGAGACCTCCTTGCCTTTTTCGAAAACTATAATCTCTGCGTTTTCATCATTTCTTCTTAACCTAGCAGCCGTACTGGCTCCTCCTGCGACTCCTCCAACTATTAGAACTTTCATTTTTGCCTCCTCTTTAGGATTATTTTAATAATTATTATATTTATGTTATGATTAACTTAAAGTATATACCCCCTAGGGGTGTTGGCACAAGGAATAAAATGACTAGAAAAGAAGATGTAACCCATCAATTAAAAATTGTTAAAGGTCAGATAGATGGAATTATTTCCATGGTAGAGAAGGGTGAGCAAAAATGTTCGGCAATACTAACACAAGTTGCTGCCTCAGAAAAAGGATTACGTAGAGCCGCTGGTCTTATTTTAGAAGGTAATATTATGAATTGTATTGACCCCTCGGTTAAACAGGAAACAATTGATGAATTAGTCTCAACATTTAAGAAATTTTTATAACAATTTCTAGGCAATCAACTTTTTTCATTAGAGTCTATTAATTTTGCTTTTAGCTCTTTGATGGAGATTTCTCTTTTTCTTAGAATTTCTTTGTTGGGCCAAATATTAAAAGGGTCTCGATAAACAACTCCTCTGGTTGTATTAAAGAACGCTAAATCTGTTGCTGGTATGGGTGTAGATATTTTTGTTTTATCTAAGGAGGCGATAGTGTTTCCTCTTTCTCTTGCAACTGGAGGTGTTTCTCCTACAAAGAAACCAGCTAACTTGAGAGCATGTCTAACGGGTATTGCTGATGAGTAAGTTAGAAGCACGCCATCTTTTTTTATTACTTTTTTTATTTTTTTAAAAAAATCTAAGGTCCAGAGTTCGCTATTGTGTTGTGAAGAAAATGCATCTAAATAAACGACATCAAAATAGTTGTTTTCTAATTTTGTTATTTGATGTCTTGCGTCACCCCATAACACTGATAAGCTAACATTATTTTTGGAGTATTTGCCTTTTATGGAAAGTTTTTTGAGGCAAGTTTTCCAGTTAAAGCTTGTGCCGTAATTTAGAACTTTTGATGCATTTCTTACAACTCGTTTGTCTATTTCCAAGGCTGTTATTTCTATCTTCTTTTTGTTTTTTAGTGCATATTCCATGCTGACCAAGCTGTTGTAACCAAGCCCAAAGCAGATGTCTAATATTTTAATATTATCTTTTTTATCCAGCAGAGCTTGGTTTAGAAATTTACTTTTGGCTTCTAGCATGGCGCCTGCCTTATCATGGTAATGTTCTTTAAAATCTTCGCTCCAAAAAGTAATAGAACCGTCCAAAGTGCTTTTCTCAGTTAATAATTCAGGTTTATTTTTTTTAGAAAAAATATCTCCTTGATAAGCATCTTCAAACGCCATTTTTCTCAGGACATATTCTCTGAAATGACTTTTATTCATTTTCCATTTAGGGGCAATAACTGTTCCTTCCAGTGATTCAGTTGTCATTCTTATTATGTAAATGTCTGGTCGAAGGTTTTTTAGAAACGCAACTAAAACATCAACATATTCATATTCATTCAGGGTAGGGAATGGCTTTATTTTGTAATCTTCAGCTAGTTTAGTGTTTTTTAGAACATGTAAGTTGTGGATTTTTATAGCTTTAATCGGTAGCTTCGAAAGTGTTTTAGCTGTTTGAATCATCTTGCTCATAGATTCTCCAGGTAGTCCGATAATAACGTGGGCAGCAACATTGACGCCTATTTTGTTTAGTTTTTTGATAGCGTTCTTACTGCAATTAAAGTTGTGTCCTCTGTTGATAAGCTTGAGTGTTTTGTCATGAACTGTTTGAACTCCTAATTCTACCCAAACATCAGTTTTTTTATTGAGTTGTTGTAGATAAGAATAGGCGGATTTGTTTAGACAATCTGGCCTTGTACCAAAACTAATGGCTTTAAATTTGTCAGTTAATAGTTTGTCATAGATAGCAATATTTTCAGGTTGAAAGTTGGCGCTGAAGGCTTGGATGTACAGCATAAACTGTTTTGCTCCATATCTTTTTTTAGCAAATTTCAAGGAATCAGTAACTTGCTCTGCTAGGGAAGTAGAGTGCATTGTCTGCATTGAGCGCGCACCGTGTTCCGAACAAAAACTGCAGCCACCTTTGCCCTTTTCATCACGATTAGGACAGCTTGTATTTAAATCAAGGGGTATGCGGTATAGTGCTTCTCCGTATTTTTCTATCAGATAATCTTTAAAGAAATTAATTCTCTTTTGCATATGTATATTTTTACATTGATTAATATTTAATCAAAGTAGACGTTTTGTTTGTTCTCTTTACTTTAGGAGAGCTAGGGAGAGGTCAGAAATAATTGGGTGCGAAACGATTATTTACCCACTGGAGAGGATTTACCCTTACATTATTGACGCTTAATCCCCAATGGAGATGTGGGCCTGTACTGTTTCCGGTATTACCCATGGTCGCAACTTTTTTTCCCTTTTTCACAAAGTCTCCCTCGTTAACATCGATAGAGTTTAAATGATTAAAAACAGAGACAATTCCTTGTCCATGGTCAATCATAATAGTTTTGCCATGTACAGCATAGCTACCGGTTAAGATAATAGTTCCGTCGTTAGGAGTAAGCACTGGAGTTCCAATGGAGTTTGCTATATCTACGCCTTTGTGCCACCAAGCAATATTATTAACGTTATATTTTCTTTGTGCGCCATATGGTGAGGAAATCCGTCCTTCAGCAGGCATAATAAACCTATCTCTCCATTTTGCTTGTTTAGTTATTTCTTTGAATTTTGAACCAATTATATTTCCTTCATTCACAAGATTTTTATTAGTTAATGCTCCCTTTTTAGCCTCGGGGATAGCAATGTATTCTTCTTGAAAGTTATTTTTAGTTACAGTAAAAGAAAGTGCAAGCAATGTTTGGTCTTGTAATATAATTTTTACTTTTTTTACCCCAACAGAAGTAAGTGGGTCGGTTCCTATGACGCATCTGTAGACGTATTTTTCGGGACCATAGTAAATAAGATGCATTGGTATTGTTTTGTTGTTGTAATTGAGTTCTGGGTTATTTAACTTGGTTTGCGCTCTTAATAGGATAGAGTTGGAGTCGCCTTGTTTGATTACATTAGAAAAGAAAACCTCTGCAGGGAATGAAAATGAAAGGATAGATAAAAGTAACAGCAATCTATTTATAAAGTTTTTCATGCAAGAATAGACTACCAGAAGATTGATGTTTTTCAAGCACTATTATGGCTGTATGGTTTTTTTAACGGTCATCCCGACCAAGTCAGTCAAAGACTGAAGCGTGGAGGAATCTATTGGGCATTTATGAAGTAGGATAAGCAAATATTGCAAATATATGCTATATTTTACACATGAATTACAAATTAGAAGCAGATTACATCGAGCTACACCAATTATTAAAAGTAACTGGTATTTTTATGTCAGGTGGCGAAGCAAAATTTGCTATTAGTCAGAACCGAGTAAAGGTTAATGGTTCTGTCGAAACTAGAAAAAAAAATAAGATTAGAGTTAATGATATAATTGAGGTTAAGGGAGAAAAAATTACTGTTACTAATTAATTAGCTCAAAAACTCCTTTTTTTGAGTCATAGTTAAAAACATCACCAGTTTCAATAATGTAATGCCAGCCAAAGATGTTTATTTCTTTTTTTTCATATTTTTCTTTGATGTAAGGGTAGGTTAATAGATGCTTCATTTGTTCTACAACATTTATTTGTTCTGCTAGCCATCCTTTAGCTTCTAGCGAACCGTCAGGCAACTGTTCGTTTACTTGTTTTAACACATTCTTAGCCAGATTCATCCATTTGCTCGTAGCTGGGAGCTCATCGCTGCCGGTATTCTCAATAAACAATGAAGCACAACCACCACAGTTAGAATGTCCACAAACAATAATATTTTCTACATTAAGTTGTTTAACTGCATATTCAATTCCCGAAGTAGTTGCTAGATATTCGTCAACTTCTCTGTAAGGAGGAACTAGGTTAGCAATATTTCTAAGAACAAACAGTTCGCCAGGCAATGTTTTTGTAATCATGTTAGGAATTACTCTTGAGTCAGAGCAACCTATAAACAATGTGTGCGGATCTTGGTGTTTGCAAATGGAGGTAAAAAGTTCCTTGTATTTCTCAAAGTCCTTTTCTTTAAACTCAACAATACCTTTTAGTAATGTTTGCATCACCGATATAATACCATAATTATCATTTACCTGATGAAATTATTTTTTATTTTTTTTTCTTCTTCTATCAAGCTCATGAATATCAATTTTTCTCATTCTGTAGTTTTTAGGAGTAACTTCCACTAGTTCATCGTTGTCAATAAAGGATAAGCATTCTTCAAGTGACATTCTAGTATAAGGAGTAAGCACCACTGCTTCGTCAGTTCCCGAGGCTCTGACATTAGTGAGCTTTTTTCCTTTATTAGCGTTAACCACTATTTCTCCTTCTTTTGAGTAACTTCCTATTATTTGTCCTTCGTAGACATCAACACCAGGCCCATAAAACAAATCTCCTCTTTCTTGAAGGTTAAACAAAGCGTAGGCAACAGTAGGTGCTGTTTCTTTTGCAATAATAACACCATTTTTTCTGCCAGTAATTTCACCAGAGTAAGGTGCGTAACGATGGAAAATATTGTTTATTGTCCCCATGCCATGGGTGTCCATCATGAATTCTGCGTGATAGCCTAATAGTCCTCTTGTGGGTATTTCAAACTTCATTTTCATTATTCCTTTATCAAGCTCCATGTCAATCATTTGTCCTTTTTTTTGTCCAAGTTTTTCAATGACTTTGCCTTGATATTCTTCTGGTATTTCAATAAAAATAAATTCATAAGGTTCTGTTTTGTGTCCATTTTCTTCATGAAAGATAACGCTTGGTCTGGATACTTCAAATTCGTATCCTTCACGTCTCATTTTTTCAATAAGTATGGCAATATGAAGCTCACCTCTGCCGGCAACTTTATAGCCTGTTATTTCGGTTAGTTCTTCAACATGTAAAGCAACATCACTCAATAGTTCACGCTCAAGTCTGTCTTTGATATGTCGGGAGGTAAAAAAGGTTCCTTCTCGTCCTGCAAAAGGTGAGGAGTTTGGTAGAAAGTTCATGGAAATGGTTGGTGGGTCTACTTCTCGTGCTGGCAAAAACATGGGGGTATCTTTATCCGTGATGGTTTCCCCAACTTTCATTTCATCAAAACCAGCTATTGATATTATTTCTCCACAGATAGCTTCGTCTGTCTCTACTTTTTGGTCAGCATTAAATCTATAGATTTTTGTGATTCTGCCAGTTCTAAGAATTTTGTCATTTTTAGTAACAGCAACATCTTGATTAACAGCAACTTTACCAGAAGTTATTTTCCCGATGGCCATTCTGCCATGGAAGGCATTATAGTCTATCGCGCATATTTGAAGCTGAAAAGGAGCCGTACTATCACCAACAGGAGCTGGGATGTAGTCAATAATGGTATCCAAAAGGGGAAAGATGTTTTTGCCTGGCTCGGAAAGTTTTTTCGTAGCCAATCCAGCTTTTGCTGATGCGTAAATAACAGGGAAGTCTAAGATATTATCAGGGGCATCTAACTGCACCATTAAATCAAAGACATGGTCAACAACCCATTCACATCTTGCAGCAGCTTTGTCTATTTTATTGACAACAACAATAACTGGGATATTAAGAGCTAAGGCTTTTTTTAATACAAAGTAGGATTGAGGCATGGGCCCTTCAGCGGCATCAACTAAGAAAACAGCTCCATCAGCCATATACAGCACTCGCTCAACTTCTCCTCCAAAATCAGCATGTCCGGGAGTGTCAATAATATTTATCAAGTGGTTTTTATAGAAACAAGAACCGTTTTTGGATTTAATGGTTATACCTCTTTCTCTTTCAAGGTCCATGGAATCCATTAGTCTCTCGGTCATATGGTGACGTTCATTGAATATTCCGCTTTGTTTGAATAGCTCATCTACTAAAGTTGTTTTTCCGTGGTCTACGTGGGCTATTATTGCTACATTTCTGATGTTACTTTGTTTCACTATGACACTTCCTTCTGTTGTTTAGGCCAGAGTGAATTATATTCTTAAAGGTGGATAGTGGCAAATTTATTGTTGGGATACAACGAGTAAAAGTGCTAGAAAGTGAAAAAAAGCTCCAAATAGTACAAACACATGCCATAAATCATGGTAATTAAAGAATTTGTGAAAGTTAGGTTTTTTAATTGTATAAACAACCCCACCGATTGAGTAAACTACGCCACCTGCTATTAATAAAATAAGTCCTTTGATTGGCAACAAGGTCGTGATTGGCTTAATTGCTATTACTACCATCCACCCCATCAGTACATAAATAGATGTAGTTAACCAACGAGGAGCATTAATAAAGATAGATTGAATAGTCATGCCAATTATCGCTAAACCCCAAGTTAATCCAAAAATGGTCCATCCCCAAGGACCTCTGAGTGTGACTAAACAAAAAGGAGTATAAGAACCAGCAATTAATGCATAAATAGCTAAGTGGTCAAGCTTTCTAAATACTTGATGTTTTCCGCTACATCGTTGAGGTAGCCAGTGATAAAGTGTGCTAAAGGTGAAAAGAAGGAATAAACATAAGCCATATACTGAAAACGAAACTATTTTCCACGCAGAATCAGAACCAAAAATAATTAATAAAATAGTAGCTGGTATAGCTAAGGCAGCACCTATTAAATGTAATAAACCACTAACCGGATCTTTAAGTCCCATAACGTAATTATAGCTTATTTTGAAATAATTTGTCTCGAAGTTTTTTTATATTAATTAATCTCTTTTATTAAAAGATATTAAGCCAGCCATTTCGGCAACACTACCTCGTTCAAGGCAACATTCAATAATTTTTTTACCTAATGGGTCTAGTTCCGGGACTAAATATTCCTTAAGTGTTTTTTCGAAAAACTTATAAAGCTGCTCTTTGCCGTAATCATAAGCTTCTACTCCAACTTCATGCTGATGTTCGACATTAAAAAAGTATTCAGGAATTTGTACACCTTCTACAACCACTCTTGTAGGCGTGTAACCCAAAAGTGGGCAGCGGGCAGGCTTGAGTTGTTCTTTTGTGAATCTAGCGGCACCTCTTCTTGCAAAATATTCTCGAGAAATCCATTGTGGCATAAATCTGACTTCCCAGCTTCCAATGTGTTGATTGGGGAAAAGTAGGTATTTTGTGTTTGGAGTGTTCATGATTTGTTTTAATAACAAATTGGCGTGATTAACATATTTGCCAGTAGCAAAAGGCCAGTAAGAACCAACTCCTTCACTGGAAAGACCTTCTTCGTCAAGAATGCTTGGGTTTGCATACCCTCTAGGAGAAACAAGACGCCACAACCAAGCAAGTGCTGGTGGTAAGATATGAAACATTCCAACTATCCCATAACTAGGATTTTTTTCACTACAAAGTGGAGTTCTGATACCAAAACTTCTGAAGTCTACTTCTGCAGGTGTGTTTACAATTGAAGGCATTAATTTTCTAGGGAGAATCACTCGTGGATTGGGACAAGCTTTTCCTGGTGCATCTTGAATATGTTCCCAGAGAAGAATCGTTGAGTTAGGAGCTCCCTGAATATTTATGAAAAGAAGAGGCTCGGCTGGGTGTATTGTGATTTTCTCTAAATAAGGGTCAGTTCCATAATGACCAATGTGGTTAACTCGTAAAAACCAAGCGTTTTCTGCATCGGTTACAACTAACTTTTTTTCTTTAATGCTTTTTTTATTGTCAACTAGAGCCATATCATCAGTCACAGGCTTAAGACCACATGTTTGGTTAATTGTGACATAAAAAGTTTTATCAGAAATTTTATTTTTACCAAGTAGTAGCCTTCCATCATCTTCACGATGTGGGTGTTCAAGCATTTCACTTTTCCCACTACCACTAGCACCTTCATGCAGAAAAGTAGTGATGTTTTCATAAGGCGTTACTACCTGCACAGTGGAAGCGTGTAAAGTTAACCAGTCTTCTTCTTCACCTTTTTGTAGCAAGACACCATAAATGCCTTTTTTTGCGCTAGGACCTGGATATAAATTATAGGAGAATATTTCATGAACCTTTTTTTTACGGTTATGCACAACAATTTGTTTGCCATTGTAGTGTGTGTGTCTAAATGGAGGGGCTAAATATAGTATAGAGTCAGGATTAAATGAATTGTCAATTTTATTTAAATCAATAAATCCTTGCAAATCAGCTAGTCCACCAACAAAGAATCCAGCATTAGCAGGAGCAATAATCATTCCTGTTAATCCAGTTTGTTCTCCACCAATGTAAATCCCTGCAATCAGCAATTCTTGTTTCTTTAACCAGTCAAAAGTCTCTGTCCTTATTGGAGCAAAGTCTTTATTAAAGACATCTTTGTATTTAGCTTTATCCGTAACTTTATTGTCGCCAACCACCATGCAGTCAGGGTCTCTTCTCCGCATATTTTTGTCAGGATAGTTAATGGCTAGACCGTTTTTACATTTTACAACCTGCGCTTCTACTATCTTACTACCATCAAGCAGTTCATATTCAACATCAAAGGAATCTTGTCCACCGTTAGTTGCTAGTTTAAAAAGTTCTTCACGGCTTTCTGCAATAGTTACGGAAGGTGCAGCATTTAATATATCTTTAATCTCATCTTCTATATTCCAGTCGTTCCAAGCGTTAGTCATTTATTTTCTCCAATCACCTTATTGTACTAATACTAATCAAACGTATTATATAGATTATTTGGGTTTTAGGCTAAGAGAATTTTCTGTGTTTTAGGATGAGGAAAATAAGCCAAACTAGTGTTTTCAGTTGCTTCATAATAGAATAGCTTTAATGAATTCAAATTTTCTACCAATGAGTAAGTCAGATTTAACCGACAGAGGCTGGGACAGTGTTGACATTATTCTTGTTACTGGTGATGCCTACGTTGACCATCCCTCCTTTGCCGCCTCAATCTTGGGTAGATGGCTAGAAAAACAAGGTTATAAGGTTGGAATTATTGCTCAGCCTGATTGGCGCAAGGATGCTGATTTTTTAAAATTGGGTAAACCAAATTTATTTTTTGGAGTCACTGCGGGTAATTTGGATTCTCTTGTAGCAAACAGAACTTCTGACAAAAAACCTCGAAGAGAAGACATGTATACGCCTGGTGGTCTTGCAGGAAAAAGGCCGGATAGAGCAGTAACCGTTTATTGTAATGCCTTAAGAAAACTTTTTAAGAATGTTCCCTTAGTGATTGGTGGAATAGAAGCTAGTTTAAGAAGAATTTCTCATTATGATTATTGGTCCAATAGTATTCGTAGATCAATCTTATTTGATACTAGAGCAGATATTTTGGTTTATGGAATGGGCGAAAAAGCTATTGTCCAAATAGCAGAAAAATTAAGGAACCAACAACCTTTAGTAGATATTCCAAACACTTCTTATATTAGTGATTTTTTGCCTAAGGGAGTAGGCTTAGAGTTAGCCAGTTATGAAGAAGTATTAGTGGATAAAAATATATTTACTAAAACACATCTTGATTATCATAAATTTGTAGCAGCCGATAAGAAAACAAAAGTAGTCCAGAAATGTCAAAACAAATATGTAGTTATTGAGCCAGCTAGTCTGTTGTCTACAGAAGAGTTTGATGCGTTATTTGAACTGCCCTTTGCCAGAAGTGCACATCCAATATACGAAGAGGATATTCCTGCCTATGGTTTTGTTAAAGATTCGGTTGTCTCACATCGTGGTTGCTATGGTGGTTGTCATTTTTGTGCTTTAGGGATTCACCAAGGCAAGCGAATATTGAATAGGTCGATGGAATCAGTAATAAAAGAAGTAAAAAATATTATTGCAGAAGATAATAATTTTAAAGGAAATATTTTAGACCTTGGGGGACCAACTGCTAATATGTATTCAAGTGAGTGTGGCGCAGCTGAACCTTGTGAAAGAGCCAGTTGTTTAGCTCCAACGCCTTGTAAATTTCTCAAATTAAATCAACAAAAACATTTAGAGTTAATTAAAAAAGTAAATTCACTTCCCAGTATCAAAAAAGTTTTCATTAATTCTGGAATAAGGTTCGACATGGCTTTGCTAGATAAGGAATATGCCAAAGCAATTATAAAAGACCATGTAAGCGGTCAAATGAGTATCGCTCCAGAACATATTTGTGATAGTGTTTTAGCGCTAATGAACAAGCCTAAAAACAATAAATTTGAAGAATTCGAGAAACTATTCCAGGAAGCTAATAAGAAAAATAAAAAAGAACAATACCTGATTCCATATTTTATTTCTGCGTATCCGGGAAGCAAACTTCAAGACATGTACGAGTTGGCAATGTATTTGAGAAAGAAGCACATTAAAGTTAAACAAGTTCAAAGTTTTATTCCAATCCCCATGACCATAGCCTCGGTAATGTATTACACCGAGCAAGATCCAGCTACTGGCAATCAGCTCCATGTAGCCAAAGACGAAGAACGGCTTTGGCAAAGAGCTTTGCTCCAGCCGTGGATTAAAAATAATTATAATTTTCTGAAGAAAGCGTTGATGAAAATAGGTAAGAGTAAAGACCTCGATTATCTTGCCAGAGACTAGCCTGAAATAAATAGCTGTACACTATACGGTATTAAAAATAAAATGAATATAGATAAGAAACTTATCTATAGTAGAAAGTAGGAGAATTTATGAAGTTTGAAGAGTTTAATTTAAATCCAATGATTTTGTCAGAATTAGTGAAAAAGGGTTATGAATCACCAACACCAATTCAAGAACAAACTATCCCAATTATTTTGCAAGGCAAAGACGTTATGGGGCTAGCTCAGACAGGAACAGGCAAAACAGCTGCTTTTGCTTTGCCAATTTTGCACCGCATTGCCCAATCTAATGTCAAAGGAAAAGTTAGAGCGCTGATTATTGCTCCCACCAGAGAGTTAGTAGAACAAATTAATGATGCAATAATTGAATTTGGCAAAAGACTAGGTATCTCAAGCATGGTCATTTATGGTGGAGTTGGTTACGCTAAGCAAGAAGCTCAACTTAAAAAAGGGGTGGATATTATTGTCGCCTGTCCAGGCAGACTGTTAGACCACTTAGATTCGCGCAAAATAGATCTTTATCATTTAGAGACCTTGGTGCTCGATGAAGCAGACCATATGTTCGATATGGGCTTTTTGCCAACCATTAGAAAGATCCTGAAGTTTGCCTCGCAGCGCAAACAGACCTTGTTGTTTTCTGCGACAATGCCCAGCGATATCCAGGCATTAGCCAGCGAAACGCTCAACAATCCAGTCAAGGTAGCGATAAAAGTCCATGAGAAGCTAAGCACTATTAACCATGCAATTTATCCAGTACCACAACATTTAAAAACAGGATTATTGTTTGAGCTAATTAAGCAAACGGATGCTAAGTCCATTTTAATTTTCACTAGAACCAAACACCGAGCTAAGGATTTAGATAAAAAATTACAACAAAAAGGCTATAAAGCTACTTCCTTGCAAGGCAATTTGAGTCAAAATAGAAGACAAGAAGCCTTAGAAGGTTTCCGTAAGGGAACATATCAAATAATGGTAGCAACTGATATTGCGGCTAGAGGCATTGACGTATCTTTAGTTTCACATGTAATTAATTATGATATTCCGGGAACTCCGGAAGCGTACACTCATCGAATAGGGCGAACAGGCAGGGCAGAACGTACTGGTGATGCCTTTACTTTTGTTTCTGACGAAGATATGTCTATGGTAAAACTGATTGAAAGAAAATTAGGCGAAACAATCGAGCGAAAAAAAGTAGAGACATTTAATTATAAAGAAATAAAACATGTTACCGATGTGCCAGTAGTGCGTCGACCATTTAAGAAGAGTGGTTATAGAGGACGTAGAGACTAGTTTTTAAGCTTTATCCATCAAGAAATTTCTTGTTGTTGTAAATGCCACCTATATGATAAGTTATCTAGGCAATGATTACAGTAAATAAATTAAGTTTAGCCTATGGTGCGCAAGTTTTATTCAATGAAGCTAGTTTTAATGTTAATGCCAAAGAGCGCATTGGTTTAGTAGGTAGAAATGGTAGTGGAAAGACTACCTTGTTTAACCTTCTATGTAATAAACAATCTACTACCAATGGTGTTGTTTCTATTCCTAAGAATTATCGAATAGGTTATGTGCAACAACATTTAGCATTTAGTGCTCATACTGTTATTGAGGAAGGATGCTTAGGTTTACCAGTTGGACATGAGGATGATGTTTGGAAAGTAGAGAAGATCTTATTTGGTCTGGGCTTTACTGAGGAAGATTTATACAAAGACCCCAAAATATTCTCTGGTGGTTATCAGGTAAGACTTAATTTGGCTAAAGTGCTTGTTTCTGAGCCTGATTTATTGTTATTGGATGAACCGACTAACTATTTGGATATCGTTTCCATTCGTTGGATGGAACGTTTTTTAATAAGCTGGCCCAACGAACTAATAATCATTACTCATGATAGAACCTTTATGGATAGTGTAACCACTCATACGATGATTATTCATCGTCAAAAAATTAAAAAAAGTGAGGGTGACACTGCTAAGTTGTATGAGCAAATAGCCCTAGAAGAAGAAACTTATGAAAGAACAAGAGCTAAGGATGAAAAACAACGTAAAGAGATGGAAGATTTTATTACTAGATTTCGGGCTAAAGCTAGGCTCGCAGGCATGGCTCAATCTAGAGTTAAAGCACTTAATAGAATGACTGAAATGTCTAAGTTAGACAGGATTAAAACACTTGAATTTAGTTTTACAGAAGCTGACTTTCCTGCCAAAGTCGTTATGAGTACGGATAATATATCATTCGCTTACCCACACAAAGAACAATTAATTAATGATTTTTCTATCACTATTTCCAAAGAAGATAGGATTTGTATTGTTGGTAAAAACGGAAAAGGCAAGACGACTTTGTTAAAGCTTCTTAGTGGGGAGCTAAAACCAATAGCTGGTGAAGTTTATCATCACCCAAGTGTACAGATGGGTGTTTTTGGTCAAACTAATATTGATAGACTAAATTCAACTAAAACTATCGAAGCCGAACTAGTGGCTTCAACAGGTGAAAGTAATCTGAAGATTATCAGAAGCGTCTGTGGAGCGATGATGTTTTCTGGTGACTTAGCAACAAAAAGCACTAAGGTCTTATCTGGCGGCGAAAAAAGCCGTGTGTTGCTAGGTAAAATATTATTAACTCCCTCTAATTTTTTGCTTTTGGATGAACCTACCAACCATTTAGACATGGATTCCTGCGATTCTTTGATTGAAGCAATTAATACTTTTTCAGGAGCTGTGTTAGTTGTAACCCACAATGAGTTGTTTTTAAATAATATCGCTAATCGTTTAATTGTCTTTAGTGAAGAGGGGATAGATGTTTTCGAAGGCACATATGCTGAGTTTTTAGAAACAGTTGGTTGGCAGAACGAAATAGGTGTAAGCAAGAAGAAGAAAAAGCAAAAGCCTGAAAAAGAAGTGCGTAAGCAACAAATGGAGTTAAATAAAGAAGAAAAAGCTCAGACTAGAGTTGTCGAGAATGAGATAAAGAAAACAGAAAAGCGCATTGAATTACTAGAAAAAGAGATTTCTGACAATAACCAGAAGATAGCTGAAGCAGCTGTTGTAAATAATGCTAAAACTTTAGCTGATTTATCTAAAGAAAACCATGACTTTCAATTAAAGTTGGATGATCAATATGCTATTTTGGAACGTGAGATGGCTAAGCTTTAAAGCGAAAGTTACTTCCTTTCGCTTTAAATTTAAATTGTTAATAGCTATGCTTTTTTTCTTTCTTTTCTTGTCTTTTTTCTTTAAGATTTTTCGTTGGTTGTTTTTTGTTTTCTTTCTTAGCTTCTTTTCCTTTGCTCACTATCTCACTCCCTTTCGTTAGGAACCTATCAATGAGTATACCAAGAAAGGTATGCGAGATAAAGGGCTAGGCATTTAACGATTTAATTACTTTAAAGCACCTTTAATTATTTGTTGAAGCATTTCTGTTGTAATTTGCGTTGAATCTGTTATATTGTTTTTTTTCATAAAGCTTTCAAGAAAGTTTATGTCTATTACGTCGTTGTTTAAGGTTAACCGTAATTCATCCATGTAATCATTTTTAAAGTTTTTTGTATTAATTACTGCTTGTTGTAAATTGTAATGTTCGTAATTTTCATCAATAATTTTAATTCCTAATTCATAACGATGTTGATACTGATAAGTACCATGAAAAGGTGTGTTAATTGTGTACCTAACGATTGCCCCTAACGATGTAAGTTTTTTAGCAAAATCAATAGTTTTTTGTAATGATTGTGACGTGTCACAATAATGAAACAGAATAAATCCACAAACAACCTTTATTCCAAGTTGGTTTGCCTTTTTTACTATATTTTCTGCTTGTTGCAAGTCTACTAGTTTTCCCGTCTTTTTTTGAACGTCTTCATCGGCAGACTCGACTCCAATACTTAACCCAATACATCCTGAAGCTATCATTGACTCAACCATACCAGCTTCAAACGCCGACACGCAACAATTTGTTTTCCAATTAATTTTTTCTTCGCTAGCTATTTTACAAAATTCTTTTAAACGAGTTTTATTTAAATTAAAGTTATCATCGAGAATGTTAAAAATCTTATATCCTGATTGTTTATATTTTTGTATTTCAATTCTAACATTTGTTAAACTGCGATAACGCATTGCTGCTCCCCAAAAAGCTGAAGAAGAACAATAAATACAGTGAAAGGCACAGCCTCTGCTAGTTATAATTGGTATTTCTTTAGTTGGATATTTGTTAGCATCAAGCTGTGGAAAGGGTATTTTATCTAAATCGCTAATTGGTTCAGCAATTTTTGTTGTCACTAACTCGTAATCTTCAATATACGCAAGATTATTTAGAGATCTAAACTTGTTTGACTGGCTTAATATTTCCTGGCAAAGAGAGAGAAAAGCATGTTCTCCTTCAAATCTTACAATAAAATCAATTGCATGTGTCTTGAGAAGAAATCTATAATCGTAGCTAGCGTATACTCCACCAACGATTATTTTAGCTATTGGTAGAGTGTTTTTAATTTTAGGAATTAGTCTTTTTAATTGAGATGAATTAAACGTGTAGCAGCTGATTCCTATTATTTGGGGTTGTTGTGTTTCTAGTTGTTCGAAGAGAATTTGTTCAGATTCAACATTAAGATCAATAATTGTTGTTTTAATGTTGTTATAAATAAGGGTAGATGCTAAATACCCCATTCCAAGGCTGGGCATGACTATACATTTAATTGCGTGTTTTTCTGGTTCAGTGCTCCAATAAGGTATTTGTATTAGTAATACAGTCATTTGCATATAATATCAAAAAACATTTATAAAGTCCCTCTGCTAACGTTTTGCTAGCATTAGATTTATTGTTAACAATATCAATGTTTACCAAATTTTAGGAATTATAAATGTTCTTCTTTTTTAAATTCAAAAAAAGAAGAAACAGACTAACTTATGATTTAAATCCAATATTGCTATTTGGGTTAAGCGGTTTATTCTATCCTGCTACCAAAACTTCAACTATGCGTGGTTGGTCTAAAAGAAAATTGATTTTTTCTTCCAGAGCAACAACAAACAAATCTATACTCAATTCTCTGTTTAAGATATCTTCAAGTGAGAAAAGGTCTAAACTGGAATTTTTTCTATTAATAAGCTCCACGTTTGCGATGTATTCTTTGACAACAGAAATTAACTCTAAATCATTCATTTATTTTCTCCTTTCATAGCTATCAAATTAATAATAATACTCTAATTATGAGAATAACATTTTTAAGGTACCAAAGTAAATGTTTTGTAGAAGTTATTTTTTTATTTTTTGCTTTATTTGGTGTTTAAGGATTTGCTGTTTGGGTTTAACCACCACCCATGGTGTTTAGTAGTACATATAATAATGGCATTTTATCCCACCATTATATAGTTTTCTACGTTTAGCAGAATGAAGTTTCGTTATTTTGTCTAACTGTTCATGTGGACAAAGAACATAATAGTCCCAAGTAGGAAAGTTTTCTCTAAATACTCGGCCCATTTCTGCATAGAGAACTTCTGCTTCTTCGGGAGTATCTAAGCGTGCACCATATGGTGGGTTTGTTATTATTTTGCCTACATTAAATCTGGAACGAGCTTCTTTTAGTGGTTGGTTCTGTATATAAATATCATCTAGTCCAGCGAGTTTAATGTTTTCTCTAGCTATTTTTAATGCTTTCCAATCAAGGTCTGAACCATAGATATTATATTCCACATCATTTTTGATTGAGGATTCTGCTTCTTCTCTTGTTTTTACCCAAAGCTCTTTTGGTATAAATGACCATGATTCTGAGACAAACGATCGTTTTAATCCAGGTGCAATGTTTTTAGCAATCATTCCAGCTTCTATTAAGATGGTAGCTGTTCCACACATTGGGTCGAGTAGGGTTTCTTTGTCAGGTTTCCATCTACTTAACATGACCAGTCCTGCTGCCAAGGTTTCCTTAAGTGGTGCTTCGTTCATGTTTTCTCGATAGCCTCTTTTGTGAAGGCCAGAGCCACTTGTGTCGATACTCATTATGATTGAGTTTTTTTCATTTTGAACTCTTATTTCGAACATAGAACCTGTTTCTGAGAGAATATTTGTTTTATGATATTCTTTTAAACTTTCGGCAATGGCTTTCTTAACAATAGCTTGGCTGTCTGACTTACTAAACAGAGTTGCATTTTTGGCTGTAATTTTACTTACAGGAAAGGCATCGTTTTTGCCAATAAATTCACCCCAAGGAAGAGCTTTTGTTTTTTCAAATAATTCATCAAAAGTTTCAGCATTAAATGCACCAACTTTTAACATTACTCTGCCAGCAGTTCGAAGCCAGAGGTTGGTTCTACAGATTGCTTCTAATTCGCCAGTAAATTCAATGCGTCCATTATCAATTTTTTGCTCAGTATAACCTAGTTTATTTAGCTCATAAGAAAGTTCTTTTTCTAAACCCATGGTTGTAGTAGCGATAAGTGTTAATTCCATGTTCATATTATTGCATGCTTAATAGTGAATGGTGAATAGGGAGAGCGGGAGGGAGTGTTAATAAATTATCAAATAAACAATTCTTCCTATGATAGAATTAAGCCATGGATATTGAAAGTCTTTCCAATGGAATATTAAAGAATAAAAAGCAGTTGGCTAAATGGTCACGCAAAAATGAAGTTACTTGTTTCCGTGTTTATGATAAAGACATTCCTGAGTTTCCGATTATTGTTGATTGGTATGATGGAGACGTAGTTGTTTGGTTTTTTAAACGTACGATTGACGAGACACATGATCGAGAAAGAGCCTATTGTAAGTTAGTTTCAGACCAGATTTTAAAAACTTTTGAAATAAACAACAATCAATTGTTTGTGAAGAAACGTTATCGGCAGACAACTCAATATGAAAGAATGAGTAAAGAAGGATACGTGAAGACTGTCAGGGAACAAGGGCTAAAGTTTGAGGTTAATTTGAGTGATTATTTGGATACTGGGCTTTTTTTGGATCACCGCAATACGCGTGCGATGGTTAAGGAGAAGTCTCAGGATAAGTCTGTTTTGAATCTGTTTTCTTACACTGGAGCGTTTACTTGTTATGCCATCGCTGGTGGTGCTAGCCGGACAACCACTGTGGATTTAAGTACACAATACACAGATTGGACTAAACGAAATTTGCAATTAAATAAATTTGATGAAACTGATCATCAGGTTTTAGCTCAAGATTGTTTATATTATTTAGAGAACAATAAAGATATGTTTGATATTATTGTCTGTGATCCCCCAACCTTTAGTAATTCTAAGAAAATGAAGGATAATTCTTTTGAAGTGGAAAGAGATCAAGTTAGATTGCTTAACCTTTGTTACAATAAATTAAATAAAGGCGGAATAATTTATTTTAGTAACAATTTCAGAAAGTTTGAGTTAGAAGAGAATAGAATTTTAAACTACTTTGAGGTGAAGGATATCTCTAGTCAAACAATTCCTCTTGATTTTAGAAACAAAAGAATACATCAATGTTGGTTAATGACTAAACGTTGATTTTGAATTTATAAATTACGACTTGTAAATAATATTAAATTTTAGGTGGTAGTGGTAACTTTTTCTTGATTTTGGGAATTCCTAGTTTTATTTTACTATAAAGATTTTTAAACTGATCTACTTTCCCATATTTATCCAAGAAATCCAGCAGTAATTGTGGTCCCTCAGAATTTGGTAAAATCATCGATCCATTATCCACAGCAAAGATTAAATCTGAAATAATTTTATCATTTTTCTCAGCATGGATTGAATCATAATAACCATATTGTCCCTGTATCCCAGAATATGAGGCGTAAGTTGTTATCCATTCCATTAATGTTTGTTTGTCTTCTTGTTCTAAAATTACTAAAAATGGTAATAGGGAGTATATGGAGAAAGTTTTGTTAGAAATATGGTCGGTTGTTTCTGCTAGTTCTGGTACTCCTATTTTGCCAGAATATCCATTGATAGACGCGGAATTACCATAGGAGCTTGCAGAATAACCACCGAAATGTCCTAATTTGAGGGCGGTATCTAGTTGGGCATATAGGGCATTAAAAAGAATGTTTTCCATGTCTGCGCTAAGTTTTCCTTCAGGGACGCTGAGCAAAGGCCAACTATATTGAAACCCTGACCCATCATATGTGCTAGCAATGGGGACAGAGTCGCCCTCAATATCGATGTAATTTGTTTTAGGGGTATTAACAATAAGATTATCCCAAGCTTTTTCATCAATGGAAAAATAAGAGACAACAAAAGCAACTCCAGACCTAAACTCATTAAAAAGTCTATTAATATGATAACCTTTATTGAAGACATCGCTTTCTCTGTCTACTGCACCATAGAACAGCCCTTGCGAATTATCATACATTTGCTGGTACCCACTTTTTTGATTATTGAGAAATTGGGTGGCAAGAATGCTTGCTTTACCGGTAAATTTTTGTGCAACCATAGCGACTTTTTTAGATAAATTAGAGTTGTCACCAAAGGCGATTTCTGTTCTTTCAGCTAAGACCTCATCACCATTAAATTTAAGCCAGGGAATTAACCCATTCCAGGATATGTTTGGGTTGGTTTGTGTTTTTAATAAGTTTTCCATTACTCGTTCCGCTTCTTTTTCGTTATTTTCATTTACTAAATACTGTAAATAAAAGCCTATTGCAGTCGGTTGTGTCCATTGGGCTTTACTGCCATTACTTCTAATATAATCATAAGGAAAACCAGAGGAATGTAACCCAACTCCAGTACTGTAATAGCGTTTATTAATATTATAAAAATCAGAAAAAGATATTGACCTTTTATCGGTTTTTTTATTGTTTGATGATAATAAACTATTCGCAATTATTTTAAATTTGAGCATATATTAATATATCGAAAAAAAACTAATATATTCCCGCTAACTAGGTATAAATGATATTTGTTGGGTAAAAGAATCAAAGAAAGCCGCCTTCGACGGCTTTCTTTAAAAAAGAATTTATTCTATGTTTGCGCCAACTACTGAAGCTAGTTGAAGCATGCTGATTGTTTGACCAGCCTTTAGACCTGTAAAATTAGTTACTTTGCCTGATGATTTGCTTTTTACGTTTGTGTTGTTGAAAAGCTTTAATAGTTTTGCATCTGCAACGATATACTTTCCAGCGCCTTCTGCTTTACCATTTTCTGTCTTTGCTTGAAGTTTGTTTGCTTTGATGTAGTCCCATAGTTTCTGTGTGATTGCAGTTCTTGGAAGCTCTTTTGCTCCACAAAATGCTGCTAGATCAGCCTTTAATTTTACTGGTTTACTTAATCCTACTTCTGCCATATTTCTTTCCTCCTAAATGAATTTAATAAAAGTATAACAGAGGAATCCACGCAATAACAGAGCCAAACTTAAGTTTTTCACTCTTTTGTCTAACTAATCTTCATCTTGAAGGGTCTCCAGCGAGCAGAAAGTGCTATACTTACCAATATATGAGCATTGAACTTTTATCACCTGCCAAAGATTTAGAATGTGGAATAAACGCGATTAAATATGGTGCAGATGCTGTATATATCGGTGGTCCCCACTTTGGTGCACGCAAGGAAGCTTCAAATTCTCTCGAAGATATTGCAACACTTGTTAAGTACGCACATTTTTATAACGCTAAAGTGTATGTGACGATTAATACAATTATTTTTAATTCCGAGTTAGACAAAGTAGAAGAGTTGATTAATGCTTTATCTAAAATTCAGATAGATGCAATTATTATTCAGGATTTGGGCATTTTTGCTTTAAATATACCCAATATAGACATTTTTATTAGTACGCAAGCTACTAATATCTCACCAGAGAAGGTTAAGTTTTTAGAAGATTTAGGTGCAAAGAGAGTGATTTTAGAGCGAGCACTTTCTTTAGCTGAGATACAAGAGATACGCCAAACAACTAAAGTAGAACTAGAAACGTTTGTACATGGCGCCATTTGCGTTTGTTACAGCGGAGAGTGCAATATGAGCTATGAAGCAGGCGGAAGAAGCGCTAATCGGGGCGAATGCGCTCAGCCTTGTAGAAAACAATATTCATTGCTTGATAGTAAGGGAAAAGTTTTAAAACAGTCTTCCAAGCTGTTATCAGTCAAAGATTTAAATTTAGCAGAGAATCTTGAGGAATTAATAGATGCAGGAATAACTTCTTTTAAGATTGAAGGACGACTGAAAGATGTGAATTACGTTAGAAATGTTACAGCTTACTACAGAAAAAAGCTGGATCTTGTTTTAGAGAAAAAAGGCTTATATAAAGCATCTAGTGGTAGTATCCAGCATGATTTTGAGCCAAACTTAAACAAAACTTTTAATCGTGGATATACTGAGTATTTTCTTAACACAAAGCATAAAGTTAATTCCGAGCTATCCTTTAATGTCGGCGAATATGTCGGCGTGGTAGACAGAATAATGGGTGATAAGCTGTGGGTAGATACTGCAATAGAATTGCGTAACGGAGATGGAATAGTTTATCTAGATGGATATGAGCAGCAAGGTTTTTTTGTTAATAATTTTGCAAACAATCAGCTAACTGCTAATAAACCATTAGATATTACTTATGGTACGGCCTTGTTTAGAAATTATGATGCTAAGTTTATAGATCAGCTCAATAAAAGCAAAACAGAGAGAAAAATATTAATAGAATTTGATTTACGAGAAGCAGATGGTGAATATGTTTTGCAAGTGCAGGATGGGGACGGTAATTCTTTGGTCAAGACCTCTAGGTTAAAAGATAAGATAGAAAGTTTCGCTACAGATTACGAAAGCAGGATTACAGAAACCTTAAATAAGTTAGGGAATACTAGTTTTATTTGTGAGACAGTGAGTTTGCAACTGGATAAACAGCATTTTATACCACTTAGTAGTTTGAAGCGTACTCGTAATGAATTGTTAGCAGAACTTACAAAAACTAGAGAAGAAAAAGTGCCAGTCAGAAACACTAGAAAAGAGCCAATCATCAATAATGTTCCAGAGATATTAGTGGCTAATGCTAAAACGGAAAAATTATTTGGCAAGAAAAAGAATGTGGTTGAGCTTGGATATAATGAAGGTGCGCCCTTAATGAGGACTAGGTACTGTGTTTTACATGAGCTGGGGATGTGTTTAAAAAAGAAAAAACTAGCTCAACCACTATACTTAAAAGACGAAAAGAATACATTTGAGTTACAGTTTGATTGTATAAAATGTGAGATGATTGTAAAAAGGTAAAGAGAGGTTTTGTCACGGTACATTTTATTGTCTTCTTATTAAGTGCAAAAGAAATGCAAGTGTCTGATATTTTATTATACAGAGTGCACCTGACGACAGAGTGAATCAATCATTAATGAGTTGTAAGTCTAGACATCATTAATTTCAGCATATAGAATATGGAAGATGAGTGAGAAAAATTACAATTTATCTGCTGACTTTTTAGCAGAATTTATGATTAAAGTATTCCAGAAAATTGGAGTACCCAAAGCAGAAGCTAAGATTTGTTCAGAAATCCTCATCGAGGCAGATTTGCGTGGGATTGATTCTCACGGTGTGAATAGATTAAAGCCTATCTACTATGATAGATACAAGCAAGGAACATTAGATACCAAAACTAATTTTGAAATAATCAAGCAAACCTCAACAACAGCGGTTGTCGATGGCCATAATGGTATGGGCTTTGTTGTAGCAAAAAAGTGTATGGAGATGGCTATTAGAAAAGCCAAAAAACATGGATTAGGGATGGTCGTTGCTAGAAATTCTACCCATTTTGGCATCGCTGGTTATTACGCCACCATGGCTTCGGAAGCTGGAATGATTGGACAAGTTACAACCAACGCTAGACCATCTATTGCACCAACTTTTGGGGTAGAGAACATGCTTGGTACAAATCCCCTTACTTTTGGCATCCCAACAGATGAGCCTTTTCCCTTTGTTTTGGATTGTGCAACTTCTGTTACTCAGCGAGGTAAGATTGAATATTATGAGAGAACAGGACAGCCGACTCCTCCAGGTCTAGTTATTGGCAGAGATGGCGAAACCATGACAGACAGTGCTCAAATTTTAAAAGACCTAGTAAATGGCTCTGCTGCTTTAGTTCCATTAGGCGGAATAGGGGAAGATACGGGTGGCTACAAGGGTTACGGTTATGCCACTGTTGTCGAGATACTTTCTTCAGCTTTACAGAGTGGAAATTTCCTTTGGGGTTTATCAGGAGTTAAAGACGGAAAGCCTGCCTCAATAGAGCTAGGACATTCTTTCTTAGCAATCAATATAGAGGCTTTTGTAGATTTAGAAACTTTTAAGCAAAATACAGGCGAAGTCCTTCGAGAACTTCGTGCCTCAGCCAAAGCTCCAGGCCAAAACAGAATCTATACTGCTGGAGAAAAGGAATATATCGCTAGAATAGAAAGAGAAAAATCCGGGATACCGTTACCACCGAGTGTACAAAGAGATTTTTCTGCGATGAAGAAGCAACTTAATCTCAGGAGTGTTTCATTTCCTTGGGAATAGCGCAGTCAGTATGTTAAGTTCGCGTTTAATTTTTCCACCTTTTGCCAATCCAACCTTTATTCCTTCTATGCTGATGGAAATCCAAGGATATATGAACAAACGAGGCGTCCTTAGCCAACCGATATTAGATTTAAACATCAGTTTGTTTAATGATTTGTTTAAGGATTCAGAAGACGTTTTGGTCTTAAAAAATCAGATTATTTATCGAGACCATGACCAATATGTGGAAGTTATTAGTCGAGTTATCAATGAATGGCTACGTTGGCAAGCTAAGTATGTAGAATTAGCTAGAGAATATGTTTGCAATAATAAACCAGAGTGGTTAGCACTTATGCAAAATCAGCTAGAGCAGTGCTTGCCCCTTTCTCAGGTTATTGGTCTCTCCTTAACTTATCATCAACGTAATGATGTCAGCCAGTTTTGGATGACTTTGGCTATTGCCACTTGGATAAAGCAGATATCGCCAAAAACTATAGTTATTCTTGGTGGTTCATTGGTTAATCACCTTGAGCCAAAAGAGATTCTTCATCTTTGTAAATCAATAGATATGATTCTTTTAAAGGAAAGCGAAGAGAGTTTTGTCCAAGTGATACAAGAAAAACCATGGTCCGATATCCCGAATGCTGTATATAGAACCAAGAAGGAAGTTTTGCAAACTTGTTTAGCGGATAATCTGCTTCGGGATTTAGATTATTTGCCTAGCACTGAGGGTATCGTTTTTACCTCTTATTTAACACCCGAGCCTGTTATTAGTTTATTAATCAAAAGAGGCTGTCCTTGGGGAAAATGTAGCTTTTGTTCAGGTCATCTGAGTTATTTTGGACATCATCCAAATGAAAATTGGGACAATGTGCAAAGTCGCTTGGTGTGGTTGCGAGAGAATAAAATAAATTATATATATTGGGGCGATCAAATGTTAATGGTTGCAGAGCTAAAAAAGCTAGCTAATTTAGTGAAGAGACATCATCCTCAGTTGAAGTGGGCCTTTATGGCTATGCCAAATGCAAGCCTTACGTTGGAAGTATTATCCGAAATAGCTGCTGCTGGATGCAGTTGGATTACTTGGGGTGTGGAATCAGGAAGTGCAAAAGTCTTGCACGCGATGAATAAGCCCGTTCAGCCAGAAGTGGCTCGTGAAAACATTATTGCCGCCTATAGTGCAGGAATTGTGAGTATTGTTTTGATGATGTACGGTTTTCCAGGAGAAACACCAATTGATTTAGAGGAAAGTAAGTCTTTTTTGCAATCAATTACTCCGTATTACTATGATCATGCGTTTGGTGGCTATCATGTGACTATTGGTTCTCCTGTCTATGATAATCCAGAAAAGTTTGGTATAAGTTTGGGCGAAGTAGTTTCACTTGATGCAGACAATCTTTCAGGTATCCGCAGTCATTTAGTAGCTTATAGCCCCTTTGATAATGCTGTAAATTTACCACCAGAAAAAAGAGCAAGGTCAATTCCAACAATGGAAGGCATGATGTTAGCTTTAGAGTACTTTAGACCAAAATCCTTGTAATTTTTTTGGAACCATTATCCATAAATATTAAATTAATTATTCAGGAGAAGGAGCACTCGTTGCTACCGGAGCATCTTTGTGTGCTTCTGGTGTTGTAGTTGCTTCATTTTCTGAGTTTGGTATATTTTCTTGTTCAAGTTCATTTAAAACATCTGCTAATATATCTGAGGTTAGGTCTGCAAGTATAGCCTCTATGTCAAAATGGAGGCCTCTAACAACTCCATCTGTTCCAGTTGTGTTACCACCAGAGCTATTTTGAGTGTAATGAGTTCCATTTGGAGATGGTTTGCCGTCCATTCCCTGTTCTAACATCGCGATTAGACTGTCAGCTTTTTGAGTTCTGGTTGTTCTAGCACTATATTCGCTTGGATTTGTTGGGTCTATAATACAAGTCAAAGGCAAAATCATGTCTCCCATTCCTGCACGGAGTGGGGTAAATGCGGCTCTACCTTCTGGTGTGTCAATGTTAACGTGAACAGCTATATAGTTATCATTTATTAATGCTCTAACTTCAGCTGAGTTGTTTGCATTATTTTCAGTTCTAGTACAATTACCACACTCTGGACGACCAAAAATAACGATGACTTGTCTCCCTTCTGCTGCTGCTTGAGCCATTGCTTGCTGATAGTCTGTGCCCCAAGAAATTGGTTGATTAGCGGAGTTAGTAGACGTGGATGTTTCAACTTTTTCAGTTTCAGTAGTTTCTGTGTTTGAATAGATATAGGCAAGAGGGCTTGTTGTTGTTTCTTGCGGTTTTTCAGCACCTGTTGCATAATTAGCACTGATTTGTCCGATGTTGCCAATATTATTAATCATAAGTTTTCTCCCCTTTTAGCCTATAAATTTGTTGTTATTTAGAATATCGACAAATATGAGTATTTATATGTATTGATATTTTTTGTTGTTTATTGCAAAGAGGCTTTACTAGTTTTCATTTTTACATTGACTTTTCCCCTTTCCCTATTCCCTATTAACTATTAACTATTCACCACTAACTATTTCCGATTGAACGATTTAACTAATAAACGGTATAATCTTTTTAGTAAGGAGCAGACATGAAATACATTATAGGTTTAGATATAGGTGGAACAAAGATTGCTGCAGCTATTGCTGACGATAAAGGAAAAATAATCACTTCCATTAACACTCCAACTCAAGCCAAAAAGGGAGCCGAAGTAGTAACTAACCAGCTTAGCTCTGTGATTAAGGAGCTATTAAAGAATGCAGGCGTACATATCCAAGATGTGAAAACCATTGTTTTGGGTATTCCAGGTCAAATTACTAAGAGCAAAGGTGTTGTTATTATTGCACCGAATATTAAGGGATGGGAAAACTATCCACTCAGGGATAAAGTGCAAAAAGATTTCCCCAATACTCCAATTATTGTTGAAAATGATGCGAATTGCGCTGCTATGGGTGAACTTTATTTTGGGTCAGAAAAAGACTATAAAAACATAGTTTTCCTCACAGTAAGTACAGGCGTAGGTGGTGGAATAATTATTGATAGAAAGCTGTATAGTGGGAAAAACACGATGGCAGGTGAAATAGGTCATATGCCCCTTAATTTAACAACGGATACAGAATTTAAATGTGGTTGTGGACGGATTGGTTGTTTCGAGGCCTATGCTTCTGGGGTAAACATGGCCAAAAGAGCTAGTAAAAAAATTATGAAGTTAAAGACGACAAAAGATGATTACGGAAAGATTACTTTAGAGCTTTCTGCCAGTAATCGTAGCAAAATAACTTCCATTGTCCTTAACCACGCAGCGAAGCAGGGTGATAAGTTTGCTCAAGATATCATAGAAGAGAATGCTTACTACATTGGGATTGGTTGCGTAAATATTATCAATATCTTAGATCCTGAGGCCATTATTATCGGTGGCGGAGTTAGCAAGATAGGCGACATCCTGTTTAAGGCAATTAGAAAAACAGTTCAAGAACATTTATCGATGGTTAAAAATGTAAAAACGGAAATAATCCCAGCTACCCTTGGAACCGATGCAGGTTTATTAGGGACAATCGCTGTAGGATTGTCTGAATGATCCGAATCATAAACTATGATGCTGGGAATATTTTAAATGTTGCTAGAGCGTTTAAACAAATTGGTGCAGAGTCCATTATTAGTAGTGATTTATCAGAAATGGATCTTGAGAAAGATATTTTAGTTTTACCAGGGGTTGGTTCCTTTGGGGCAACTATGGAAAGCTTAAACAAACTTAATCTGACTGAAGCAATTAAGACGTTCATTTCTGCTGGCGGAAAGTTTTTAGGTATTTGTTTAGGGGAACAATTACTTTTCGAGGAAAGTGATGAAAGCAAAGGTGTGAAGGGGCTTGGCGTTTTTCCTGGCAAGGTCACTAGATTTGATTCTGCTATTTGTGGTAAAGTTCCGCAGACAGGTTGGAATAATATCCAAGTAAAACATCCTTTTTTTAAAGATTTTCATGATAATTTTTTTTATTTTGTGCATTCTTATTATATTTCTTACAATCAGGAAAATTGTCTTGCTTCAACAATATACGGAGTAGAATTTAATTCAGCTATAATTAAAGATAATCTGCTTGCTGTACAGTTTCATCCTGAAAAAAGTGGAAGTATTGGTCTTTGTTTCTTACAAAAAGTACTAGAATACTTTACAATATTAAAATGATTAAACTATTACCAGCTATAGATTTGATAGACAACAAATGCGTTAGATTATTGCAGGGCGATTATTCTCGCATGACAGATTACGGTCTAGACCCCATCCAAACAGCTAAATTATTTCAGTTACAAGGTGCAGATATTCTCCATCTAGTTGACTTGCAGGGTGCAAAGCAAGGAACTCCAGTACATTTTGAGCTTATCAAAAAAATTAAAGACAGCTTAACTATCCCTGTGGAAGTTGGTGGTGGAATACGAGACATTGAAACTGTGGAGCAGTATTTATCGATTGGAGTGGAAAGGATAATTCTGGGAACAATTCTTATTAAGGACAAAGATTTAGCCATTTCTATCTTGAAAAAATATCCGAACAATATTGTTTTCGGCATAGATGGAAGAGGCGATAGTGTTGCTGTTAGTGGCTGGTTAGAAAATACTGATATTTCAGTGGTTGCTTTAATTAAAGAATACGAGAAATATGGACTAAAGCATGTTATTTATACTGACATCAACAAAGATGGCTTGTTGCAAGGAACCAATCTGGAAATGTTATCTCGTATTATCCAGGAAACTAATGTTAAACTAGTAGCATCCGGTGGTGTTTCTTCTCTGGAAGACATTAATGATTTAATCAAAATCAATCGAGACAATAAACTTTTCGGAATTATTACTGGCAAAGCAGTTTATGAAAACAAATTTACTGTTAAAGAAGCAAAGGAGCTTATTATTAATGGAACAATTGCCTGACACCCAGTTACTCGCTAACGATATAGACATTCTTCTTAAGAAGCACAACATTGAAGATGCAGAACATTATTTAGTCTTAAAGGAGTTTTTGCTTTGTACGCTTCTATATCATTGGGAAGACCCTTTAATTGCTGACCTAATTCCTCTTAAAGAAGGTATAGAAGAAATCAGAAAAGCAATGAATATGTTTAAGAGATACCGATATGACCTTAAAATATCTGTCTTTGGTTCAGCCAGAACACCTCAAGATCATCCTCTCTATCATTTAACAATGGATTTTTCTAATAAAGCAGCCTTAAAAGGCTACAAAATTATCACTGGCGCTGGACCAGGAATAATGGAGGCAGGCAATCTAGGTGCTGGTGCCGATAATAGTTTTGGTCTAGGCTTGAAACTACCTTATGAGAATGAAAACGAGATTTTCAAAGAACGCCCCGACCATATAACTATTTTTAATAATTTTTATTCCCGCAAACACACTTTTTACCGAGAAGCTGATGCAGTTGTTGTTTTGCCTGGAGGATACGGAACCATGGATGAAGTTTACCAAGGCTTAACCACTTTGCAGACAGGAAAGAAAAGGATTACTCCCTTTATTTTGTTGGATGAGCCAAACGGAGTTTTTTGGACAGAGTTTGATGAATGGATTGAGCGAAATATGCAAAAAGGCTATATCTCGGCTTTAGATAGGTCAATGTATAACATTTGTACTAGTGCTGATGAAACGCTCAAAAGAATAGACGATTTTTACAAGGTTTTTCATTCCTATTTAACCTTAAACGAGAGTGAGCTTTTTTTTCAGCTCAAGAAAAAGCTGAGTCCAGCAGAAGAAAAAATACTAAACAAAATAGCTTTTGATAATGATTTGACGGAAATGACATATGTTCGTGAAAGGTATTATCCTGAAACAACTTTATATGTTTATCAATCGTCTTTGAAAAAATTACGAGATTTTGTCAAAATTAAACTTTTCATTGAGCAAATTAATCAAAGTTTATAGATGATAATTACGTTAACAGGAAGAATGGGTTCAGGAAAAAACACAGTACTTAGCTTACTTCCTGTTCCTAGCGATTACATTGTAATGGATGCCGATTTAATTGGGCATGAGTTACTGACTAGGGATTATGTTATTCAGCAAATATTAAATTCTTTTCCAACAGCAGTGGAAGAAGGGAAAATTAATCGCAAAAAGTTAGCGGAGCTTGTTTTTCCTAACAAGGTTAATGTGCTTAATCAGATAATGCATCCATATCTCATTGAGGAAATACATTCATATCTTCGCCCTGGGACGATTATTAATTCTGCTTTGCCTATGGAATTAAAGTTAATTGGATTAAGTGATGTAGTTGTTTTTGTTGATTCCTCCGATGCAATAATCAAAGAACGATTAAAGGATAAGTTCGAAGTCCAGGATATCGAGAAAAGGTTAGAGTCACAAAACTCTAGAGATTGGTATTTGCAAATAGCGGATATAGTGATTGATAACAATGGTACACTCGAGGAACTAAAGCTAGAAACAGACAAAAAATGCAAGAATTTATTTTAGAGTCCAACTATCAGCCAACCGGAGATCAGCCACAAGCAATAAAAGAGTTAGTAGACGGAATCAATCAAGGAAAACGTTTTCAAACATTACGAGGAGTTACTGGTAGTGGCAAAACCTTTACAGTAGCTAATATTATTGCTCAAATCAATAAACCCGCAATTATTTTAGCCCACAATAAAACACTAGCCGCCCAGCTGTGTAGCGAATTTAGAGAATATTTCCCCAAAAATTCAGTAGAGTTTTTTATTAGCTATTATGATTACTATCAACCCGAGGCTTATTTGCCCACCACCGATACATATATCGAAAAGGATTCTTCAATTAACGAAGAAATAGAAAAGATGAGACATAGCGCTACTTTTTCTTTATTTAATAGGAAGGACGTGTTAATTGTTTCTTCTGTTTCTTGTATTTATGGCCTCGGTTCTCCCGAGACTTATGCTCAAGGTAGCATCACTTTGAAAAAAGGTGCCTTGATTGATAGAGATGATTTAATCGAAAAACTAATGGAGATTCGCTATGACAGAAATGATACCGAACTTAAGCGAGGCAATTTCAGCGTTAAAGGTGAGTTAATAGAAATCTTTCCTAGCTATGGTGATAATATTTTAAGAGTTGAACTTTTTGGTGAAGAAATACATAAAATTTATTTAATTGATAATTATAACAAAACACCTCTAACTTTTTTCGAAGAATTTATGGTTTATCCTGCTAGCCACTTTTTAGTCGCCCCTGATTTTCAGCGTTCGGTAATTGTTGCTATTCAAGAGGATTTGCAGATAAGACTACAGGAGTTAAAGAAAGAGAATAAGTTATTAGAAGCTCAGCGACTGGAACAACGAACTATGTATGATATTGAGATGATCGAAGAAGTTGGATATTGTTCTGGTATCGAAAATTATTCCCGCTATCTTACCGACCGCAAACCAGGCGAAGCACCCTATACCTTGTTGGATTATTTTCCTAAGGATTTTCTGCTAATAGTTGACGAGTCACATGTAACTTTACCGCAAGTTAGGGGCATGTATGCAGGTGACCGTTCCCGCAAACAAACTTTAGTGGATTATGGTTTTCGCTTACCTAGTGCTTTAGACAACAGACCTTTAAATTTCCCCGAGTTTGAGGAGAAGATGCAACAAGTATTATTTATCTCCGCAACACCCGGTCCATATGAGCTAAGTAACTCTACTCATATCGCTGAGCAAATGATTCGGCCGACTGGACTTATTGACCCAGAAATAGAAGTTATGACAACTAAAGGGCAAATGGATGAGATTTTAAAACAAATACAATTAAGAATAGATAAAAAGGAAAGAACGCTACTAATAACTTTAACCAAAAAGATGGCAGAAGAGCTAACTAATTATTTGTTAAACAAGAAAGTAAAAGCTAGATATATGCATTCAGATATTGATACTTTGGAACGTTATGAAATTCTGCATGATTTACGTGCTGGTGAATTTGATGTTCTTGTAGGAATTAATTTATTAAGAGAAGGGCTAGACCTCCCCGAAGTTTCCCTTATAGCGATACTAGATGCGGACAAAGAAGGCTTTCTGCGTGACGAGAGGTCGTTGATACAAATAATCGGTAGAGCGGCTAGAAACGTCAATGGCAAGGTTCTGTTGTTTGCAGACAAGATGACAGGTTCTATGCAAAGAGCTATTAGCGAAACTAATCGCCGAAGAGCCATCCAAAGTAAATATAATGAAGATAACAATATTACTCCAACAACTATTGCTTCTAGAATCAAAGAAAAGTTAGGTGATAGTGCGTCTAAGAAACATTCTATGAAGTATGGTGACAAAAAGAACTATGAAGATATGAAGTGGTTAGATACAATAGAGGTTGAGAAGCTTACGCCTAAAGAATTTTTGAAAACTATTGACGTTTTAAGGAAGGAAATGAGAAAGGCTGCTCAGGACTATGAGTTTGAGAAAGCAGCTATCTTAAGAGATAAAATATATGCGATGGAACACAAAACTTTTAGTTAGTTTATTATTTTTTACGGTAAGTATCTCTTTTACTGCACCGCTTGAATTGATTGTTAAGTATAAAGAAACTACAGGCAAACAAGTCAAATCCTCCAACGCTCAGATTAAATCATCTCGCTTAGTAGCTAGAGTTGAGGGATTTGTAGAGAAATATAAGAACACAAAACTATTTAAAGATAATTATATTGTAAGAGCATCATCATCTGAAAATTATCTAGAATTACTTGAACAGTTACAAAACGACCCCAACGTTGAATATGTACATCCTAATTATGTTTATCATAAACA